>JAXDLF010000151.1:0-2753 GCA_034666765.1 Chloroflexota bacterium | reverse complement strand
GCTGCGGCCGACGCGGCGCCCCGGCTGACGCTTCTCGCGGTCCTCTGCCTCGGCGCTTCTGCGCTCGCGCTCCTGCAGCTGAGCTCCACGACTCCGTGGTCGGTCGTGCTCGCGCCGGTCATCCGTCCGGTTGCCTGGGTGGGTGTCATCGGTGGCCTCGTCCTGGTCGCCGCCGCGGCGCGCGCGTGGGCCCGGGCGCTGCGCGATCGCACCGGCTACGCCGGCACCGCGCTCACGCGGAACGAGCTGCGGTCGCTCTCACCGGAGCGGTTCGACGACTGGTGCGCGGCGCGCCTGCGCGAGCGCGGCTATCGCGTGACGACCGTGGCCGAGCAGGGCGTGGATCTCATCGCCGAGCGCGAGAGCGAGCGGCTCGTGGTCCAGTGCAAGCGGTGGTTCGGCACGCGGCCGGTCGGAGAGCCCCAGCTCGGGGATCTCTACGGCGCGATGCAGCACGAGCACGCGAACGGCGCCGTGGTGATCACGACCGGCACGTTCAGCGAGCCGGCGCTGCTGTGGGCGAAGGGCAAGCCGATCCAGCTGTGGGACGTCGATCGCCTGATGCGAACGGCGCAACCGAACGTGAAGTCCGAGCCGCGACAGGAAGTCGATCTGGCCGCGAGCTAGCGGATCGGAACGGTCTCAACGGCCAGAACGTCTCGCGCGCGCCCGCCTCGATTCGTCATCACCACCCTAGCTCGCCTGCAGTGGCTTTCCGACGTGCCGCTACACGGAGTCGCTGTAGCGCGGCCTCGGGGTCAGTCGCGTGAGCCGCGCTCTCCGAGCAGGCTTCGCACGACGAAGAGGACGTTCGCCGGACGCTCCGCGAGCCGGCGCATGAAGTACGGATACCAGTCGCGCCCGAACGGCACATAGACGCGGACGGTGAAGCCGTCCCGGACGAGCCGCTCCTGCAGATCGCGGCGGACGCCGTAGAGCATCTGGAACTCGAAGCGGCTCGCGTCGATGCCGTGCGCGCGAACGAATGACCGCGCGCGGTCGATGATCGCCGGGTCATGCGTCGCGAGCGCCGGATACGTCCCGTCGATGAGCAGACGCTCCATCAAGGCGATGTAGCTCGCGTCCACCTCGGCCCGATCCTGGAACGCGACATCCGCCGGCTCGCTGTAGGCCCCCTTGCAGAGGCGCACCCGGATGCCCTCGGTGATGAGCCGCTCGATGTCGGACGCGCTCCGGCGCAGGTAGGCCTGGACCACGGCCCCGACGTTGCCCGTCTCGGCGTGCAGCTGCCGCGCGATGGCCAGCGTCGGATCGGTCCGGGTGTGATCTTCCATGTCGATCCGCACGAACCCACCGACCGTGGCGGCCGTTGCCGCGATGCGTCGCGTGGTCGCGAGGCAGAACGCCGGATCCAGATCGAGCCCCATCTGAGTCAGCTTCACGCTGACGTTCGTGTCGAGCGCGCCGCGCGCGAGCGCGTCGAGCGCCGCCACGTACTGGCCCGCCGCCTCCTCCGCCGCGTGCCCGTCGGAGACGGACTCGCCGAGCACGTCGACCGTCGTGCGGAAGCGCCGGTCGTGGAGCGCGCGTAGCCCGGCGACCGCCTCGTCCAGCGTCTCGCCCGCGACGAAGCGCGACACGAGCGCGTGCGTCGCCGGCACGGTGGTCACGGCCTTCCGCAGCGACCCGCGCTCGGCCGCCCAGAGGAAGCCGCCACGGAGCGCACGCGCGCCGAGATCGCGGATCATGCGGTGGTCGCGCGGAGCCGGTCGATCGTCTCCTCGCGGTCGCTCACGAACATGCATCCGGGCTTGTGACTGGCCCACGTCGGGCAGCCGCTCCGGTCGAGCACGATCTGAGGGGTGACGCCGCAGGCCCAGAACACGGGCACCTCGTCCGGGCCGATGGGGACGGCGTCGCCGAAATCCGGTCGCCCCACATCGGCGATGCCGATGGCCGATGGATCGCCGATGTGCAGCGGGGCGCCGTGCGACCCGGGGTAGCGGGCGCAGATCTCGCGCACCCGATCGACCGAGCCGAGCGGGATCGGCCGCATCGACACGACCGTGGGTCCGGACAGCCGGCCTACCGGTGTGCAGTCGATGTTCGTCACGAACATCGGCACCGTGCGGCCGAGCTCGATGTGACGGACCGGAATGCGATCCCGCAGCATCGCATCCTCGAAGCTGAATGAGCAGCCGATGAGGAACGCGACCATGTCGTTGGTCCAGACCGATGCGAGGTCCGTCGCGTCGGTGAAGGAACCGTCGCGGAAGATGCGGTAGCCGGGCAGGTCATAGCGGATGTCCGCGTCCGGCGCGAGGCGCATCGGGCGCGGCGATCCCGGTTCGGTCACGTCGAGGAGCGGGCACGGCTGCGGGTTGCGCTCGCAGAATTCGCGGAACTCGCCGGCCCAATCGCGCGTCACGACGGCGAGGTTCGCCTGGGCGAACCCCGGCGCCATCCCGGCGGTCGTCGTGCGGAGCAGCCCGTCCCGCGCGGCGCGCCGGACGTCCGATGGGATCTTCACGGACGGAGCGGGAGCGACGTCGCCTGTGCGTCGGGCCGCCATTGGAAATCGATCGGCTGCGTCATCAACGGTCGCTTGAGCAGCGCGGCGACGACCTCTTGATGCGCGGCCGCGGCCTGGATCCGCGCGAGCTCCGCAGCGCGGTCGCCGTCGCCCTTCACGAGCGCGTCCAGCAAGCCTTCGTGCTCGTGCGCGAACCGCTCGCCACGCGGCTCCAGCCGGAGCCGCAGGTGGGTGAACCGCCGGCTCTCCTCGAGCACGC
>JAXDLF010000150.1:0-6102 GCA_034666765.1 Chloroflexota bacterium | reverse complement strand
CCAAGGAGCAGGGGGTGCCGGTCGCGCGCGCGTCCGTGCTCAACCTCGTCGTGTTCGCGACCCGCGACGCGCATGCGCGCCGGGCGGCCACCACCATCGACGACCTGGCCACCCGGCACCCGTCGCGCGCGATCGTCGTGCTCGCCGATCGGCACCGTGAGGGACAGGCGCCGGGGCTCGAGATGCACTATCACCTCAACCGTCCGGCAGGCCTCCACCAGGTGAGCTGCGAGCAGATCCTCATCCGCGCCCGCGGCGACGCCGATCGGCGCTTCGTCAGCGCGGTGATCCCGCTGCTGCTTCCGGATCTCCCGGTGTTCCTCTGGTGGACCGAGACGCCACCACTCGATGCCCCGTACTTCGGAGAGCTGCTCCGCCTCGCCGACCGGCTCATCGTGGACTCGGGCGATTTCGCCCGACCCGACGTGACGCTGGCCCGGCTGCACGCGGTCGCACGCTCCGGCCACGGGCGCTACGGCCTCACCGACTTCAATTGGACACGCATCACCGCCTGGCGCGAGCTCGTCAGCCAGTTCTTCGACGTCCCCGCCTGGCGCTCGTTCCTCGACGGCGTGACCGGGATCCGGGTCGGATTCGCGGTCGACGCGGACGGGCGGGAGATCCACCCGTCGCAGGCCCTGCTGCTCATCGGCTGGCTCGCGTCGCGGCTCGGGTGGCAGGCCGTGGAGGCGCTCGCGCCGTCCGAGGCCGGCGGGCTGCTCTTCGCGATGCGGCGCGGTGACGGCGAGGAGATCCAGACGCGCGTGCGGCCGCGCTACATGCGCGGCATCGACGAGGGCAACCTCTCGGGCGTCCGCATCCAGGCCACCGACGATCACGGGCGCCGAGCCGAGTTCGTGGTGAAGCGGGTCGAGGACTCCGCGCACGCGACGGCGTCGGTGCTCATCGACGGGCACCCCGTGTCCGAGCGGCTGATCCCCCTCGGCAGGCCCGGCGTCAGCGAGCTCCTCGGCGAGGAGCTCACCATCGCCCGCAGCGATTCGATCTACGAGGACGCCCTCGCGGCCCTCGTCGCCCTCACCTGACGGCGCGGCACCGGAGTTGCCGTCCGTGAACAGGTGACCGGCACCGAGGGCAACGAGCTGGAAGGGCGGCTGCTGGCCGGACGCTACCGGCTGGTCGAGCGCATCGATCGCGGCGGGACGGCCGAGGTCTGGCGGGCGCGCGACGTTCGCCTCGACCGGGACGTCGCGGTGAAGGTCCTCGGCGCGGAGGCCGATCCGGCATTTCGCGAGCGCTTCGAGACCGAGGCTCGGCGCGCCGCGGCGGTGAGCCATCCGCACATCGTGACGGTGTTCGACGAGGGGCAGGACGGGAACGACGCGTTCATCGTGATGGAGGAGGTCCGCGGGCGGTCGCTGCGCGACATCGTCGCCGAGCGTGGGGCCCTTCCCGCGGCGGAGGTCGCCACGCTCGTGCGCCAGCTCGGGGGGGCGCTCGACGCGACGCACCGGGCCGGTCTCGTGCATCTCGACGTGAAGCCGGCGAACGTCATCGTGGACGATGCCGGCAACGCGAAGCTCACGGACTTCGGCATCGCCCGCGCGGCGCGCGACAGCGAGGAGCGCGAGCTCGTCGGCACCGCGCGGTACATCGCGCCGGAGCGGATCGAGGGCCGGCCGGTCACGTCGCGCACCGACGTGTACGGACTCGCGCTCGTCGCGTACGAGCTCCTCACCGGGCGGCCCGCCTTCCCCGGCGCGGAGAACGAGGATCTCCTGCGCGATCGCCTCGAGCGGGGCGCGCCGCACATCCGCTCCGCCGATGCGCGGTTGTCCGAGACGGCGGACCTCGTCGTCGCCAAGGGGCTCGCGGGCGATCCGGAGCGGCGCTACCCCACCGCGGGCGCCTTCGCCCTCGCGCTGTCCGAGGCGGTGAACGATCCGGTGACCCGCGTGCTGCGGCCGATCATCGCGACGTCGATGCGGCGGTGGCCGCGCGTGGACAGCCTCCTGGCACTCGGCGTGGTGCTCGCGATCCTCGTCGGCGTCATCCTGTTCTTCGCCCGGTTCCCGGCGGCGCCGATCATCGGTGGCTCGGGGTCGACGGCGACGCCCGCGGCCGCGGCCAAGGGCACCGCACCGAACGTGGTCGGATTGGATCGGGACGCGGCGGCCCGGGCGCTCATCGCCGCGGGGTTCCACTCGCCGGTGCCGTGGGAGATCGATCCGACCGCGAAGGGCAAGCCGTGCGTCGTCGCCCGCCAGGACCCGCCGGCTGGATCGACCTTCGCGCCGGGTACCTCAGCGCACCTGTTCATCACGTCCGGCGCCTGCGGTGGCAAGAACGACTGACGTCGCGGCGCGGACCGACCCCGGTCTGGTCCGCGAGCGCAACGAGGATCGGTGGCTGACGCGGCGCTACAGCGGCGTCACGCTGCTGGCGGTCGCCGACGGCGTGGGCGGCGAGGCCGGTGGTGACATCGCGAGCACGGCGGCGATCGAGGGGCTCGCGAAGACCTTCGGCCCGCCCTCGTTCCGGGAGAGCGCGCGATCAGCGCTCGGCCAGGCGGTCCGGCTGGCGAACCGGGCCGTCCTCGACGCGTCGAAGGACGAGCGCTACGCGCGGGCGGCGACGACGCTCGTGGCCGCGGCGATCCGTGGCCGGGAGGCCGCGATCGCGAACGTCGGCGATTCGCGCGCGTATCTCGTGCGCGACGGCGCCATCCGCCAGGTGACCACGGATCACAGCGGAGACGCGGCGAGCAGCATCACCCGGTTCCTCGGAGATCCGCGCGGCGTGCAGCCCGACATCTTCGTCGAGACGCTCCAGCCGGCGGATCGGCTGGTCCTCTGCTCCGACGGCCTGACCCGCCACGTGAGCGACCCCGAGATCGCGTCCGCGATGGCACAGGATCCGTCGCGCGCGGCGGATGCGCTCGTCGCCCTGGCCCGATCGCGCGGCGGCGAGGACAACATCACGGTGATCGTCTACGCCCAGAAGCGCCCGGCCGTCTCCCGGGCCCTCGCCGGCACGCTCATCCTCGCGCTGCTGATCCTGGTCGCGATCGCCGGCGCGATGGGCGCGCTCCTCGCGACCCAGGTCCCAACGGTCCCGACGGCGGTCCCGCCGGCGTCCCCGAGCGCGTCGGCGACGGTCAGTCCGACGGCGGTCCCGACGGAATCGCCGTCACCCAGCGTCACCCCCGCGCCGACCGCTTCGCCCTAGGACCCCGCGCGTCGCCGCGAGCGCACGTTCGGGCGAGCGCAGAACGAGGAACGCCGCGGCGGCGAGCGCGGCGAGCCCGCCCGCGACCGCGATGCGCAGCGCGACCGCGAGGACCGGGACGCTGCTCGGTGCGTTCAGCGGGCAGACGAACGTCGGGTAGAACTGGCAGTCGTACTGCCAGGTCGGCAGGATGAAGAACATCGCCGCCTGCGATCCGGGCACCGGCTGGCCCGATACGAACGGATAGAAGTAGATGAACGCGCCCGCCGCGAGCGAGAGGTAGCCGACCACGCGCCACATGCGTCCGGTCTCCCAGAGGTACGCGAGGCCGCAGGCGAGCGCGAGCAGGTAGAACGGCAGCGCGGTGAAGAAGTGATAGAAGAACAGGACCCGCGAGATCGGGATCCAGGCCACGTATTGCACGAGCATCGCGAAGACGACGAAACCGAGCGTCACGGAGCGCGCGCGAATCGCCGCGATGGCGCACCAGACGGTCGCGACGAGCGCGCCCCAGAAGAGGACGATGTTGCCGGCGTCGTAGATGTACGCGTTGTTGCCGCCATCGGACTGGCCGAAGTACCAGTACACCGGCTTCAGGACCAGCGGCCAGCTCCACCACGGTGACGCCGCCGGGTGCGGCGAGGTCAGGCCGCTGTGGTACCAGTACATCTGCTTGGTGAGCTCCACGAGATCCCAGCCGTACGGGGCGGTCGGGCCGCCGAACCAGTGCAGGTAGCTCGCGAGATAGATCCCGACCGGGATGATCGCGAACGAGACGAACAGCAGCGCCGCGTTCTTGCCCTTCCCGGCGAGCAGATCGAGCGGGCCGCCGGTGCCCGGCCGTCCGCGCTCGTACGCGTACACGGTCACCGCCAGCGACGCGAGGAACACCCCCGCGAGCGTGTAGAAGGCCGCCCATTTCGACGCCGCGCCGAGCCCGAGCAGCACGCCGGCGATCAGCAGGTCGGCCCGCGCCGATAGCCGGGGCCGGTGGGCCGCGACGATGAAGTACCAGCCGGCGACGATGAACAGCGCGACGTAGATGTCGTTCATGCCGATGCGGGCCTGCGCGAACATCGATCCGTCGAGGATGACGGCGATGCCGACGAGGATGGCGACGATGCGCGCGGCGAAGAGCCGTCGCGCGAGGAGCACCAGGACGAACGCGAGGAGCGCCGCCGCGACCACGCCCGGCAGCCGCCAGGAGAACGCGAGCCTGCCGGTATCGATGCGATCGGCCGTGCCCGTGGGGGCGAGGGCCACGAGGGCGTCGCCGGTGCCATCCACGCCGAGCGCGGTCGCCTTCGTCGGGATCGCCGCGAACGGCGAGAGCCCGTGGACGTCCACGACGACGATCCGGCCGTCGGCGATCGCGTAGAGGAAGTCGGTCCGCTGGACGACGGTCATCGCCGTGACGCCACTCGCGAACGTGCCGGTCCGCGCGTTGGCGAGCGCAACCGTGTCGCGATGCCCGTCGGTCGTGTCGATCGAATCGAGGACCGGCTCGTCGGCCCGCGCGAGGACGATCGCGTTCGGGCCCTGCGCGAACGCGATGCTCCGCTCCTTCGCCACGCTCGGGTAGGTCTTGGTCTCGACCCAGGTGGTGCTGTCCACGGTGTGCACCCCGCCCGTCGGATCGAGGAGGTAGACCTCGCTCGCGTCGTTCTTCATGGCGATACCGATCGCGGCCGTGGCCACGACGGTCGGTGCGGCGTCGATCGAGGCGTAGACGAGTGTCTCCGTCGCCGTGCCCACGACGAGCCGGCCGCCCACGATCGCGGCGGCCGTGGGTGGGCGGGCGAGGGGCCGGGTGAGATCGACGTGCTGGCGGGTGAGCGAGAGGTCGGCCAGGTCGCGCTCCGCCACCACGAACACGTGGTCGCCGTCGACGCCGATGGCCCGGGGCGTGGAGGCCAGCTGTCCGAGCACGCGGAGCTCGCGCGCGTCACGGCCGCGGACCGCGATCGTGCCGTCCGCGAGACCGAACACCCGCGTGCCGCCGTCCGTGACCGCGAAGGCCGTGACGCCATCCGGCGCGGATTCGGTACCGGTCACCCGGTCGTCGCCGAACGCGAGGATGCCGAGGGCCATGATCTCCTTCGCCAGGTGCGGATGCGTCCACTCATAGGGGTCGCGCTGCGCGAGGAGCTCGAACGCCGTGCGCGCGTGATAGACCTCGTCGAAGTACATCTCGCGCGGCCAATCCAGCCGGAAGGCGCGGGTCCCCAGCACCGTGAGCGCGATCACGAGCGCGATGAGGATGTCGCGCCGCAGCGCCGGGCCGCCGATCCCGAGGCCGGAGGGGAGAGTCCAGCGCGGGGCCACCGGGTCGGGCGCCGCCACGAGCGTGGCGTCGAGCGCGAGCGTCGGCTCGAGCCGGGCCTCGCCCCGCGCGAGGTACCAGCAGATGAGCGCCGCGGTCCCGATCAAGAGGAGCGTGAGCGCGATCTGGCCGCCGCGGCTGAAGAGCGTGGCTTCGAGCCACGCCGGCGCCTCCAGCGCGTTCTGCGGATACCGGGTGAACGCGAAGTAGAGCGTGACGAAGAAGCCGAGCGCCAGGATCAGGTACGGCGCGAGCAGCCGGCCGCGGGTCACGGCGAACGGAAGGAGCAGCGCGAGCGCGGGAAAGAGGTAGCGCTCGTGGGCCCGGGTCGGCAGGAAGTAGAACGCCATGACGGTGGCGGCCCCGACCGCGAGCAGCGCCGCGGTGTCGCGCCGCCGCCACAGCGGGACGACCGACGCCACCAGACCGATCGCGAGCAGCACGCCGCCGGTGACGAACCAGCCGGTGTCGTCCGTCCAGAAATCGAGCAGGAGGGACCACCCGTTGAAGGCGTAGAGCGACGAGTAGGGATACGTCTCGGACGCGCTCCGGACGAGGGCGATGAACGCGCCGGGGGTCATGCCGAACGG
>JAXDLF010000149.1:0-3161 GCA_034666765.1 Chloroflexota bacterium | reverse complement strand
GACGAGCTCAAGACCTACGAGTTCGGCGACCCGTTCCTGCTCGACCTCCCGGGGACCGTGCGGAACGCCGTATTCCGCGGCGGCGCGGGCACGCCGGTGAAGCTGCACCCGACGGACTTCGAGGTCTACCGCACCGAGCTCGTCACGCAGTCGGCGACGGCGATCCTGGTGGACGTCTCGCGGTCGATGCTGTTCCGCGGCTGCTTCCTGGCCGCGAAGAAGGTGACGCTCGCCCTCGATTCCCTCATCCGGTCGACGTTCCCGAAGGACGACCTGTACATCGTCGGGTTCTCGGCGTACGCGACGCAGCTCAAGCCCACCGACCTGCCGCGCCTCACATGGAACGAGTACGTGTACGGAACGAACATGCAGCACGCCTTCCAGGTCGCGCGGACCCTCCTGTCACGCTCTCGGGGCAAGAACAAGCAGATCCTGCTCATCACCGACGGGGAGCCGACCGCGCACTTCGAGGAGGGCCATCCGACCCCGCGCTTCTCGTATCCGCCGACGAAGCGGACCTTCGAGGAGACGCTGCGGGAGGTCGTGCGCTGCACCCGCGAGGGCATCACCATCAACACGTTCATGCTCGCGCGCGGCCACTACCTCGTGGACTTCGTCAACCAGATGTCGAAGCTGAACGGCGGGCGCGCCTTCTACGTTGAGCCGGAGAAGCTCGGCGAGTTCGTCCTGATCGACTACGTGACCCACAAGAAGCGCCGCGTCGGCTAGCGGCGCTCGAGCGCGAGCCGCACTCCCAGGCCGACGAGGGCGATCCCGGTGACCCGCTCGAGTCCGCGACGCGCCCCTTCCATGAGCGCGGCGAGCTTCTCGATGGCGTAGGCATACGTCGCGAGCCAGACCAGGCCGAGCGCGACGTGGATCCCCGCGAGGAACAGCGACCGCAGCAGGACGTTGTCGCCCGGGTTGATGAACTGCGGCAGGAACGTCAGGTAGAAGAGCGCGACCTTCGGGTTCAGGACGTTGTTGAGGAAGCCCTGCCCGAATGCGTGGCCGGGCCGCGTGCGCCCGGGCCGGGCTGGGCCCGCCCCGGGCGAGCCCCGTCGAAAGGAGTGCCGGAAGGTCTGGACGCCCAGGTACGCGAGGTAGAGAGCGCCGGCGATCTTGACGACCGTGAACGCGGTGGCCGACGTGCTCAGGATCACCGACAGGCCCAGCGCCGACGCGGTCGCGTGGACCGGCAGCCCGGACGCGATACCGAGGCTCGTGAAGAACGCGGCGCGCTTGCCATCCTGGAGGGTGACCTTCGCGACCAGCGCCATGTCCACGCCGGGGAGGATGGTCAGGAGGGCGGCGATGCCGACGAAGGCGGCCAGGGACGGATCGATCATCCGAACTACCGGCCGGAGGCGAGGCGCCGCGAGCGCATCGCGGCGGCTCCGCCGCAGACGAGGGCCCCGACGATCGGCCAGACGACGAGGAAGATGGTCGCGCCGACCGTCCCGAGCCCGGCGCCGAAGCGCGCCAGGCCCGGCGTATCGGGGCCGAAGAGGTTGCCGACCTGGAGCAGCCACGCCGACACCGCGCCCACGAGCCCGGTGAGGCCGCCGGCGATCCCGGCATCGACCATCGTCCCGCCCGCGCGGCGGATCTGCCCGGCGAGCCAGATCCACGCCGCGAACGACGCGAGCGCCCCGAGCCAGCCGATGACCGGGATCTGCTCGAACAGCGTGATGACGACGAACACCAGGCAACCCGCGACCAGCTGACCCCCGAGTCGCGCGGTCACTGCCCCGCGTTCGGGTCGCCGGTCGCCATGAAGCCGAGGACGCGGCGCCACGCGTCGTCGCACTCCTTCGCGAAGTCCGCGAAGCTGCGGTCGAAGAACGAGTGCGGTGCCCCCGGATACGTGACGATGCGGTGCGGCACCGTGCGTTCGTCGAGCGCCCGGTCGAACGTCGCGTTGTCCTCCGCGGGAATGCCCCCGTCGGCGCCGCCGAACAGCCCGAGGATCGGGGCGCGCATCCGGTTGACCTTGTCGATCGGCGCGTCGGTGTCGTGCTCGTCACGCCTGCGCGTCACGCCGTAGAAGCCGACGACGCCGGCGAGCCCGTCCTGCTCGGCCGAGGCGTTGAACGCCACGCGGCCGCCCATGCAGAAGCCGAGCACGAAGATCCGGGATGCGCCGGTGCGGGACCGGAGGGCCGCGGCGGACGCGGCGACGTCGGCCTGGATCAGGTCCGGGCGGGCCCGCGCCGCGGTGACGTGCTCCTGGAACGCGAAGTCATCGGAGCGGCGGCCGGTGCCGGCGGTGCGCCCGAAGTAGTCGAACGCGATCGCGTGCACGCCTGCCGACGCGAAGCGCTCCGCCAGCTCCTCGTAGAACCGATGCAGCCCCCGGACGTCGGGCGCGATGACGACGCCGGCATCGCCCTGCCGGGCCTTCGTGAGGGACGCGCGGAACGTCGCGCCGTCCTTGCTCTTGAGCAGGACGTCCTCGCCGCCCGCGCCACCGCTGATCGGACGCAGGTCACTGGGGATCTCCGGCGGACGCGCGCCGGGCGGAAAGCACATCGCGCCTATCCTACAAACGAATGGCAGATTTGAAATCGCGTGTGGCCGCGAGATTGGCCGAGCTGGCGCCGTACCTCGAGCGCTCGGGCGCATCGACGGAGCTCGTGGGTGTCGAGGACGGGGTGGCCCAGCTGAAGGTGTGGCTGACGCGGCCGGGCGCGAGCCGGCTCGTCGCGTCGCTCCAGGTGAAGAACGGGATCGAGCGCGCGCTGCGCGACGCGATCCCCGAGCTCCGCGCGGTCGAAGCGATCAACCTGCCCCCGCACACGCTCCTCGGCTGGGACCAGCCGGACTTCACGCCCGTGGAGATCCCGAAGCCCCAGGTCACCTAGGCCGGGCCGGCGAGCCGGACCTTCGGTGCGCGGCTCAGGTCGTAGCTCGCCATCTCGTCAGGCCCGAGGCGCAGCAGCTCGTCCCGCGCGCGGATCGCATCGGCGATGAGCGCGGCGACATCGACGCCCTGGCATGCCGGCGCGAACGGCCGGAGCCGCTCGATGCCCTCCTCGAGCAGCACGGTGGCGCCGTGATGGTTGCCGTTGCGCCAGTGATGGAAGCCGACGCCGATCTGAAGGATGCCGTGGTAGAGACCGCGGAACGGAGTGCGCGTGTCCCGCCACAGGGTCTCGAGG
>JAXDLF010000148.1:0-3984 GCA_034666765.1 Chloroflexota bacterium | reverse complement strand
GAGTGCGCAATCGTCTGCCGTGATGCGCAATGGTCTGCTGCAGTGTGGAGACAAATGACGGTCCCGGCGGCGATCTGGAAGCGAGACGAGACTAGCTGCCCAGAGTCACCAGCCAGACTTTGAGCATCACCGCCGGAAGCCGGTCCCGGCCGCGAACGGCCCCGGCGCAGCCCAGCCGGCTGTCGGCGATCGGCGATCTGGATGAGACTCCGTCTGCACGATTACCCGCGAGCGTCGGTCGTGCGCACGAGGAGGAAGACCATGAGCGCGACTACGCCAGGCGGCCCGCACCACGAGGCAGCGCTGAGCATCGCGAAAGCGACCCCGAGCCTGCACGTTCCGAGGCTGGTGCGATCAGCGCAGGTCCAGGCGCAGGTTCACGGCTCCGGCCTGATGGGCCGATTCAACGCGGCCGTGGCCGTCAGGATCACGCGGATCGTCGGCACGATGTATTGCGCCTACGCCTTCACGCTCATCGCGCTGGTGGCCCTGCCGGCGGCGATCCAGCAGGGTTCCCCAACGGTGCTCGTGAACTGGCTGTCGTCGAACTTCCTTCAGCTGGTGCTCCTGCCGATCATCATGGTCGGCCAGAACGTCATCTCGGCGGCGCAGGACGCGCGTGCCGAGGCGGACCACGAGACCCTCACGGCGCTGCACCAGATGGCCAAGCAGCAGCTCGACATCCTGCACGGCCAGAATCAGATCCTCGACCTCCTACGCGAGAAGGTCGCCTAGCCGACGCCTAGCGGCGGTTCTTCGCCGGCGCGTCCCGCGCCGGCGGCGCGTACGGCAGCGGCAGGAACTCGACGCCCGGTCGCTGCTGGGTCGACTGCGGGTACAGCTCCATCAGGTCGTAGACCTCGCGCGGCATGTCGTCCCGCACGGTGAACCCGAGGTCCCGCAGCTCCTCGATCTGGAGCGGATAGTCGTGCGTCCACACGCCCGAGCTGAGCGTCGTCGCGATCCGGTCCGCCTCCGCTTCCGGGTGATGGTCGAGGAGCAGGCGCTTCGCGGTCGCCTTCACCTGCCGGATCGCCTTCTCGGCGAGGTCGCCGAGGATGAGCGTTTGATCGTCGCGGTTCGGGTTCGGCTGGGACAGCGCCTTGATGATCGAGGCGGCGGCCACGGAGCCCTGTCCCATCCCGAGCTGCGGATCGATCGGCCCGAGCACGGCGTTCGGGTCCATCACGATCGTGTCCGCCGCGAGCGCGATCAGCGTCCCGCCCGACATCGCGTAGTGCGGCACGAAGACGGTCACCGCGGCCTGATGGCGCTGCAGCGCGGACGCGATCTGCTCCGCGGCGAGCACGAGACCGCCGGGGGTGTGCAGCACGAGGTCGATCGGCGTCTCGGCGGACGTCAGCCGGATCGCGCGGAGGATCTTCTCCGAGTCCTCGATGTCGATGTACCGCGCGATCGGGAAGCCGAGGAAGTTCATCGTCTCCTGGCGGTGGATCATCGTGATCACCCGGGTGTGCCGGCGGTCCTGCAGCCCGCGGATCGACCGCTCGCGACGCAGCTGGAGCGCCTGCTTCTGATAGAGGGGGACGAAGAACTGCCCGAGGAAGAAGAGCCAGAACAGGAATGACAGGTCCACAGCGGGGCAGCATGCTCCGTTGACCGATCGAGCGAAAGTGGCAACGCTGCGGCCGCAGACCGTCGTACCGGACCGCCGCTAGTACTCGTCCGAGCCCTGCACCCAGATGAACGATTGGATGTCGATCATGTCGCGGGGCCGCAGGTCCGCGAGGTCGTGCCGGATGGTCGACGCGAAGCGACGGAGGCTCGCATAGGTGTCCCAGCCCGGCCGCGACGCGTAGCTGAAGTCGAAGCCGTACGCGGCGGCGGCGCGCTTGGTGACGGTCGGCTTGAGGAAGATGTCGACCTTCGGCCGCGCGATGAAGCCGAAGACCGTGACGACCGGCCAGGTGAGCACGCGCGTCTTGGTCCGCGGCAGCGACCCGACGACCGCGCACCACGCTTCGAATCGCTCGCGATCGCCACCGTCGCCATGCAGGTACTCGAACAGACCCGCCGCGAAGGCCCGGGCACCGCGCGGGGGCTTCACCGCATCCCGTAAGGCCATCTTCTCGAAGGAGAAGAGGAGGTTGGTGCGCGACTCGATGCGCACCGCGCGGGCGGCGACCTCGCCGTACTCGCCGCGGCGTATGAGCCGCCGGTGCTCGTCGGCCCCGAGGAGCTCCGTCCAGCGCACGTGCGCCTGCCACTTGTAGCCGCGCTCCCAGTCGAGGTACTTCTCGTCGTAGAAGCCACCGGGAAACTCGCGCAGGAACTTCGCGCGGCAGCGGCTCGCCGGATCCTTCGCCACGGCCCGCGGGGCACGCATAGCCGGGGCCGCATGCGTCCAGACCCCATCATCTGGTCATGTCCGGTGACCGCCTCGCCCGCAACGCCGACTTCGTGAAGCTGTGGAGCGGTTTCACCATCGCGGTCATCGGCAGCCAGGTCACGGTCCTGGCGCTGCCGCTCACGGCGGTCCTGGTGCTCGGCGCGGGCGCGACGGAGACGGGCCTCCTGGTGGCCTTCCGGATGGCGCCCTCGCTCGTGGTGGGCCTCTTCATCGGAGCGTGGGTCGACCGGCTCCCCCGCCGGCCGATCCTCGTGCTGTCGGACGTCGGCAGTGCCCTCGTCATCGGATCGATCCCGCTGGCCGCGGCGCTCGGTGCGCTCAGCCTCGCGCAGCTCTACGTCGTCGGGTTCCTCGCGGGACTCTTCGCCGTCTCGACGGAGCTCGCACGCGCCGCGCTCGTCCCGTCGCTCGTCGGACGGCCGCAGCTCGTCGCGGCCAACAGCCGCCTGCAGGCATCGAGCGCCGTCGCGCAGGTCGCCGGTCCATCGCTCGGTGGGATCCTCGTGCAGGCTCTCACCGCGCCGACGGCGATGCTCTTCGATGCCGCGGGCTTCCTCGTCTCCGCCGCGTTCCTCGTCCGGATCCGCGCCGTCGAGACGATCCGCCCGCGGGAGACCGGGCGCGGCATCGCGCACGAGATCGCCGAGGGGCTCCGCTGGATGCGCGACCACGAGATCGTCTTCCGCTGCGTCATCGCCATCGCCCTCGCGAACATCGAATGGTTCGCCGTGCAGGCGATCCTCGTCGTGTACGCGACGCGCGAGCTCGGGCTATCGCCGGCGCTGCTCGGCCTGTCGCTCGCGGCCATCGGCCCATCGAGCCTGGTCGGGGCCGCGCTCGCCGGGCCGCTCACCCGACGCTGGGGATTGGGGCCGGTGATGATCGCCGCGCTGCTGCTCGAAACGTGCAGCCGGCTGCTGCTCCCGTTCGCCGCCGGCCCGCCGCTCGCGGCGGCCGCGGTCGTCGTCGCGTCGCAGGCGGTGCTCGGTTTCACCGTTCCCCTGTGGACGGTCAGCTCGAGCACCCTGCAGCAGGCCGTCACGCCGGAGCGGCTGCTCGGCCGGGTCACCGCCGCGACGCGGTTCATCTCCTTCGGCGTTGCGCCGCCCAGCGCGTTCGCGGCCGGGCTCCTCGCCGACCACATCGGCATGCGGGTCACGCTGTTCATCTCGGGGTTGATCGCCGCGGTCGCGTTCCTCTACCTGCTCGCGTCGCCGGTACGCCGTTTCCGTCAGCCGGCCGCGATCATGGAGTGAACCGTTAGAGGATCGGCGCCCCGGGCGGCGGGCGCCACTTCGACTTCTCTTTGCCCGGACGGCCGCCGTACTTCGGGTCCGGGACCGGCTCGTGGCCTTCCTTGCTCTTCCGGGCTCGGCTCGTCACGCCGACCTCGGGGTCCTGGCGCGCGATCTTCTGCGCGCCCTTGAGCGCGCGCTTCGTCGGTGGCTTCTTCTTGTTGAGGTGCTTCTCGGCGCGCGTCTTTCCGGCGTGCTTCACCGACGCGATGGTGCCCGCCGACCCGCCGCCCGCGCAAGTGCGCGTTCTGTCAGGTGCGGCGGATCGCGAGGTGCAGCCCGCCGAGGGTCACCGCGAGCGCCGAGAGGCACAGGCCC
>JAXDLF010000147.1:0-2755 GCA_034666765.1 Chloroflexota bacterium | reverse complement strand
CCAGGCCGCGATTGCTCGCGGACGTGGAGCGCGCGCGCCGGGACGGGTACGCGGTCTCCTACGACGAGCAGGAGGTCGGGGTGTGCTCGATCGCGGTCCCGGTGCATGGCCGTGACGGAGTCGTCGCGGCCCTCGCCGTGTCGGGTCCGTCGTACCGCTTGACGCGGGTGAAGCTCGTGTCGCTCCTCCCGCGGCTGCGGCGCACGGCCTCGGTGATCACGGCGGGCCTCGGCGCGCCGCAACAGCTCCGCAAGGCGCGCGCCTCCTAGCCACGCCGCGCGACGACACCCCGGTCACGCGCGCGAAGCGAAAACCAGTTGACAACGCGATCGGCAGGCCATAGCTTCCCCGCCATTCATGGAACGCGTTTCACATCTGGGATAAAGCGCCATCGCGGGCCAGTGAGGAAGAGCGGGGAGAGCATGATGAGGCGAGCCTTTTCGATCCTGCTGTGCACGTTGGTACTCGTGGTGGCCTGTACCGCGACACCGCCGGCGTCATCCACCACCGGACCGATCGATCCGCGCCAGACCACGCTCATGATCGGCGTGGGCCTCGAGCCACAGACCTTCGACCCGCACGTGAACATCGCGGAGATCTCGTCGTACCGGTATCACCCGAACGTGTACGAGACGCTCGTCCAGTACGCGCCCGACGGCACCATCAAGGGACTGCTCGCCGACAGCTGGACGATCAGCGCCGACGGGCTGACCTACCGGTTCAAGCTCAAGCCGGGCGTCAAGTTCAGTGACGGCACGCCGTTCAACGCGGAGGCCGTGAAGGCGAACTTCGACCGGGTCAAGACGCTCAACAAGGGCCCCGTCACGCTGTACGCGCCGATCAATCAGATCACTCCCGTGGACGAGACGACGGTCGACTTCGTCCTCAAGGCTCCCTACGCGCCACTGCTCGCGATCCTCGCCGGCTGGCAGTCGGGGCTCTTCATCAGCCCGACGGCGTGGAAGACGAACGACGCCGGCGGCGGCGACCTGGGGCAGAAGTGGCTCAACGAGCACACCGCCGGCACCGGCGCGTTCACGCTCGAGAGCTGGAAGCCGAACGACCGGGTGACGCTCGTACGGAACCCGAACTACCGCGAGGCCGTGAAGGCCACCGACATCCAGCGGATCGTGTACCCACTCATCGCCGAACCGGCCACGCGGCGCCAGCAGATGGCCTCCGGCGACATCGACATCCTCGAGGAGCTCACGCCCTCGATCGTCGATCAGCTCAAGGGCGCGCCCGGCGTCAAGGTCGAGGTGAACTTCTCCGTCGGCTCGCCGTTCGGCCAGACCGTGTTCATGAACCTGAAGAAGAAGCCGTTCGACGACGTGAACGTCCGGCGGGCCATCTCCTACGCGATCGACTACAAGCGCCTCGTCGCCGTGTGGAACGGCCTCGCCGTCCAGGCGACCGGATTCTTCCCCGACGTCTTCAAGCCGTGGTTCAGCGGCGAGACCGTCGTCTACCAGCAGGACCTGACGAAGGCGGCGGACTACCTCCGTCGCGCCGGGCTCAGCATGCCGATGAATCCACGACTCAAGTTCAACGTCCTGTGGCAGGCCGGGCAGACCTCGCAGCGCGACATGCTGCAGCTGGTCAAGGAGGACCTCGCGAAGATCGGCATCGACCTCGAGGTGGTCTCGGCGGAGATCCCGCAGTGGCGTGAGGCGGTGTGGACGAAGAACTACGACATGGCGATCTTCCAGTCGGCGATGCGCTACGCGGATCCCGACGCGATCATGAGCCTCGTCGTCCACTCGTCGGTCTATCAGGGGCAGTTCAACCCGGGCATCCTCGATCCGGCCATCGACGGGCTCATCGAGAAGGGCCGCGCGACCGCCGACCCGGCCCAGCGGCGGACCGTCTACAACGACCTGCAGAAGATCCTCACCGACAACGCGTACCTGCTCTACCTCGTCAACAAGCAGCAGGCCTGGGCCTACCGCACGAACGTCACGGGGATCGTGTGGAACTCGAACTACGGTCCGCGCTTCAATGGAAACGAGATCAAGAAGACCTCGGCCAAGTGATTCGGTGATGGGGAGGGCGGGCCGGACGGGACGGTAGATGGTTGTTCTCGTCCTTCGCCGGCTCGCCCTCGCCATCCCGGTGCTCCTCTGCGTCATGACGATCGCCTTCGTCGCGACGCTCAACACGCCAGGTGATCCGCTCGCCGGGCTCCTGCCGGATAACCCCACGCCGGAGCAGTACGCCCAAGCCCGGCGCGAGTTCGGGCTCGATGAGCCCGGGGCGCAGCAATGGCTTCACTACGTGACCCGTACGGCCACGGGCGACCTTGGCCGGTCGCTTCGGACGCGCAAGCAGGTGAACGAGGACCTCGGCCGAGCGGCGACGGCCACCCTGGAGCTCTCGCTCATCGCGTTCGCGATCACGGGCGTCGTCGGGGTGACCCTCGGGGTGCTGTCCGCCGCCTCCGCGGGCCGCCCGCTCGACCACGCGCTGAACGTCGTGACGGCGGCGGGCGCCGCGGCACCGATCTTCTGGACCGCGATCATGGCGCAGCTCGTCTTCTACGCGTGGCTGCAGTGGCTTCCGCCCGGCGGTCGCATCGACGAATACACGTTCCTGCTGTCGCCGTTCCCGGAGCGCACCGGCGCCTACCTGGTGGATTCGATCGTGGCGCTCGACTGGCCGGCCCTCGCGAGCGTCCTCGCGCACCTGCTGTTGCCGGCGGTGATCCTCGCGTATCGGGCCGTCGGGCTCGTCGTGCGCATCACGAGGTCGGCGATGA
>JAXDLF010000146.1:0-15446 GCA_034666765.1 Chloroflexota bacterium | reverse complement strand
GGCGGCAACCCGTACAAGACGATGATGCTGACCTGGAAGTACGCCCTTCCCTGCTTCCTCGTGCCGTTCATGTTCACCCAGCCGGGTGGGCTCGCCATCCTGTGGCGCGATACGAGCGTGATCGAGGCGGCCGTGGCGTCGATCTCGGCGGTCGCCGGGATCGTCGCGATCGTGTCCGGCGTGGGCGGGCATCTCCTCAAGTCGACGACGTTGATCGAGCGCGGCCTGCTCGTCGCGGCGGGGCTCCTGCTGCTGGCTCCGGGCGGCCTCGCCGATATCGCGGGCCTCGCCCTCTTCGGAGCCGCCGGCGCGTCTCAGGTGCTCGTGACCCGGCCCGGTCGCGCGCCGGCCCCGGCCGGCCCGGCGTGACCGGCGATCGGCGGGACTAGCGGCTGGAGGCGATGGCCTGGCGGAGGACCCGCGCGATGCGCGGCGACAGCGAGCTGAGCACGAGGCGGTCACGGGTGCAGCGGCTGCAGCGGCAGAGCGCCGAGCTGGTCCGGTGTGGAGCGGTCATGTTTTCCATAGCGCATCCGTAGGCAAGCGGTGTGCCACCGCTATAGCCGCACCAGCGCGAACGTGACGCCCAGCACCATGGCCACGGCGGCGACCAGCGCGACGTCGCGCTTGGCGAAGACCACCGCGGCGAACGCGGCGACCGCGATCGCGAAACCCATCGGATCGGTAACGGCCGCCGGCGCGAGGGCGGCCGTGACCGAGAGGATCACCGCGACGACGGCGGCCGACACGCCGGCGATCGCGTCGCGGAACAGCGGCCGGTCGAGCGCGGGTTCGATCCATCGCGCGAGCCCAAGGATGAACACGAAGGACGGCAGGAAGACGGCGACCGTGGCCACGATCGCCCCGGGAACACCGGCCGCGAGGTAGCCGACGAACGTCGCGAACAGCATGAATGGCCCGGGGGTCGCGACGCTCAGCGCGACCCCGTCGAGCAGCTGCGACGCCGTCAGCCAGCCGCGCTCGGCGACGGCCCCCTGCTGGAGGAACGCGATCGACCCGTAGGCCCCGCCGAAGCTGAACAGGCCGGTCTTCAGGAACACCCAGGCGAAGTCGACCCAGCCGGCCGGGGTCAGGGCGACCAGCGGAGCGGCGGCGACGAGGGCGGCCGGCGCGCGCAGCGCCCGGCGTGACGCGACGTTCGCGAGGCCCGCGGCCGCCATGACGAACAGGAGATCGATCCGAGCGATCCAGAGCAGACCGAAGGCGACTGCGGCGATGGCGATCAGGCGCGCGTCGATCAGCGCCGCGCGACCGATCTTCACCAGGCCCGCGGCGATGATGCCGAGGACCGCGGGCTTCAGGACGTAGAGCACGTCGTTGACCGCGGGGAGCGCGCCGTAGGCGACGTAGGCCGCGGCGAGGACGGTCATCACGATTGCGCCGGGCAGGATGAACGTGATGCCGGCGACGAATCCACCCACGGCGCGCCCGGTGAGATAGCCGACGTAGATCGCGAGCTGGAGCGCCTCCGGACCGGGGAGCACGTGGCAGACGCTCATGATCCGGACGAATCGCTCGCGATCGAGCCAGCGATGCCGCTCGACGATCCCGTCGAACAGCATCGTGATCTGGGCGACCGGCCCGCCGATGTTCACGAAGCCGAGCCCGAGGAAGTAGCGAAAGACCGCGCCTCGAGTGGGCGTCCGCAACCCGGGTGCCGCGGGCGGGCCTACCGGAGAGTCGAGCGTGCCTTGGCCGGGGTGCGGCGTCTCGAGAGCGCGTCGGCGACGACCCTCGCGACGCGCGACTCGCGGGTCTCGGGCCGTTTCGCGCTCGTGATCCAGTCCACGTGCTCGCGCTGATGCGAGAACGACATCGCCCGGTACGCCGCTGTCGCGCCGCCCGCCGTGAGCGCCACCGCCAGGTCCCGCGGCAGCCTGACCGTGCGCGCCGCGAGGTCCAGCTCCAGCGTGACCCGCGCGCGCTTTCCCGGGGCGAGCTTCGCCGCCTCGCGGATCTCTTTCCGCGCCGGCAGGTAGTAGCGCCCGCCGTACACCGCGACCGTCGACCGGTATTCGACGCCGTTGAGCGTGACGCGCACGGCCGGGCGCTGCTTCTCGCTCAGGCTCCGGACGACCCGCTCGGGGATCTCGATGAACAGGACGCCGCCCGGGTTCGGCTGGGCGATCGTCGAAAAGCTCGCGCTGGGCACGGCCGCGATGCTAGCGGCCGGACCTAGTCGCGCTTGAGCTGGTCGGCGTAGTAGGTGCGGACCTTCTTGACCTTCGGGAGCGCGGTGAAGGCGATATACGGCTGGCCGGGATTCCGCGCGGCGTAGTTCTGGTGGTACGCCTCGGCCTCGTAAAAGCGCTCGAGCGGCACGACCTCGGTGACGATGGGCCGGTCGAACAGCTTCGCGCCATCCAGCTGCGTGATGTACGCCTCGGCGACGCGCTTCTGCTCGTCGTTCGCGTAGAAGATCGCCGACCGGTACTGCCGACCGACGTCCGGACCCTGGCGGTCGCGGGTCGTCGGATCGTGGGCGATCGAGAAGAAGACCTTCAGCAGCTTTCCGTAGCTGAGCTTCGCCGGGTCGTAGCGGATCTCGACGGCCTCGGCGTGGCCGGTCGTCCCGGTGCACACCGTCTCGTAATCGGCGGTCTCGGCGGTGCCGCCGGCGTAGCCGGACTTCACCGAGCGCACGCCGTCGAGCTGCAGGTAGACGGCCTCGACGCACCAGAAGCAGCCGCCCGCGAGCACGGCCGTCGCGTCGCCGCTCGCGGGCGCTGCGTCGATGGCGGGATCGGGAAACTGCTCGGGTGAGACCACCTGGTCCCACGGTACTCCGACCCTACTTCCCGTCGGTCAGCCCGATCACGTTGCCGTCCGGGTCGCTGAAGATCGCGATGGTCGTGGTCGGCCCGACCTTGGTCACCGGGAAGACGACCTTGCCGCCCGCCTTGGTCGCCTTCTGCATCGTGCCGTCCAGGTCCGAGACCACGACGTACACCGTCACGAAGGGCGTGGGGCCGCGCAGCGGGCCGATGCCCCCGCCGATGCCCTTCCCGCCGGCGTCCGTGTCGACGAACGTGTAGTCGTTCTCGGGCATGAAGTTCATCTTCCAGCCGAGCACGTCGCTGTAGAACTGCCGGGCCTTCGCCGGGTCCGCGCTGTTGATCTCGAAGTTGGTGACTGGAGCGCCCATGGTCCCCTTCTTTCATCGCCGATGTGGTCGCGCGGTCAGGCCGCAGGCGCCCTCCCCTCGGCCACCGCGATCAGTCGCGGCAGGAAGTAGTCCCAGCCCTCGGTGTGGCCGGCGAGCTCGGCCGCGGGCAGGCCACGGTGCACGAGCCGAAGCCGGGTGCCGGTGCCCCGCGGCTCGAGGTCGATCTCGACGGTGGAGCCGCCCGGGCCGACGGCCGCGTCCGGTCCCTCCCAGCCCCAGGTGAAGACCACGCGCCGGTTCGGGATGACCTCCACGTACTCGCCCCGCACGGCGGCATCCTTGAACGACACGGCGAAGCGGCCGCCGGGCCGGGCGTCGAGATCCGCGACCCGTCCCTTCCAGCGGACGTATTCCTTTGGATCCGTGAGCAGCGTGAACACCGTCTCCGGCGAGGCGGCGATGTCGATCACGCGCTCAATGGCGTCGACGTCGGTGCTCATGGCTTCCTTTCTCGCGCTCGGCACGCTCGGCGGCGGCCTTCAGGCCGGCGAGCTCCGCGTCCCAGAACGCCGTGAGGTACGTGCGCAGCTCCTGCATCGCGCCGCGCCGCGCGCGATAGATGCTGCGCCTCCCGTCACGCCGGAGGGTGACCAGGCGGGCATCCTCCAGCACGCGGAGGTGCTGGGAGATCGCCGGGCGGGTCACGTCGAAGTGCGACGCGATGTCGCCAACGGACCGCTCCTCGTGCCACACCAGGCGCAGGATCTCCCGCCGGCGGGGCTCGGCGATCGCGCGCAGCGCGTCATCCATCGCCGTTAGGTTAGTGTCCACTTACCAATTCGGTCAAGCCCGCCGCGACGTAGGGTGGCCCCATGGCCGACGCCGCCGCCCGCTACCCACTGATCCCCTGGCCGCGCTCGCTCCAGCCCCGTGACGGCGCGTTCGCGCCCGGCTCCGGGCTCGGCATCAGCGTGTCCGATGCGGGGAGCGGCGACGTGCGGCGGCTGGCCGAGCTGCTGCGCGGGTACCTCCGAGCGCTCTCGGGCGCCGACGCGACGATCGGCCCCGGCGGCGCCATTGGCCTCGCGTTGCGATCGGATGCCCCGCCCGGCGACGAGTCGTACGCCCTCGATATCACCGCGGAGCGGATCGAGATCGCCGCGCGCGACCCGCGGGGCCTGTTCTACGGGATCCAGACCCTGCGCCAGCTGCTCGCGGCGTCGCCGAAGGCCGTCCCGGCGGTGCGCATCGAGGACGCCCCGCGCTTCCCGTACCGGGGGCTGCACCTCGACGTCGGCCGGCACTTCTTCCCGGTCGACTTCATCAAGCGGTACATCGATCTGCTCGCGACGTTCAAGCTGAACACCTTTCACTGGCATCTCACCGAGGACCAGGGCTGGCGGCTCGAGATCAAGAAGTACCCGAAGCTGACCGAGATCGGCGCGTGGCGGAAGGAGACCATCGTCGGCCACGCCCGGCGCGGCCCGAAGGGCTACGACGGCACGCGCCACGGAGGCTTCTACACCCAGGACCAGGCCCGCGACGTGGTCGCGTACGCGAAGGAGCGTGGGGTCACCGTCCTGCCGGAGATCGAGATGCCCGGGCACAGCCTCGCCGCGCTCGCGGCGTACCCGGAGTACGCCAACGTGCCCGGACCATTCGAGGTGCGGACGACCTGGGGCATCTCGGACGAGGTCTTCTCGGCGAGCGACGCGACGTTCACGTTCCTCGAGGACGTGCTGCGTGAAGTGATGGACATCTTCCCGAGCGAGTACATCCACATCGGCGGTGACGAGGCCCCGAAGAAGCGGTGGAAGGAGAGCCCGGAGGCGCAGGCGACGATCAAGAAGGAGAAGCTCGCCGACGAGGACGAGCTGCAGAGCTGGTTCATCCGCCGGATCGAACGATTCCTCAACGCGAACGGCCGGCGGCTCATCGGCTGGGACGAGATCCTCGAGGGCGGCCTCGCGCCGAACGCGACGGTGATGTCGTGGCGCGGGACGAAGGGCGGTATCGCCGCGGCGAAGCAGGGGCACGACGTGGTGATGGCGCCGCAGGAGGACCTGTACTTCGACCACTACCAGGCCGACCCCGAGCACGAGCCGCTGGCCATCGGCGGGATGACCCCGATCGAGGACACCTACCGCTACGAGCCGATCGCGCCGGAGCTCACCGCCGCGGAGGCGGCGCACGTCCTGGGTCCCGAGGCGTGCATGTGGACCGAGTACATGCCCACGACCGACCAGGTCGAGTACATGGCCTACCCGCGCGCGCTCGCGCTCGCCGAGGTCGCGTGGTCACCGCGCGAGGCCCGCGACTGGGACTCGTTCCAGAAGCGGCTGCCGGCGGCGCTCGGATTCCTGGACCGCCTCGGGGTGAAGTACCGGAAGCCGAGCTAGACGACCTCGGCGATCGCCACCGGCCGCCCCAGCTCGGCCGAGCGGTACGCGGCGATGACGACCTCGAGCGAGCGCAGCCCGTCGGTGCCGGTGATCGGCACCGGCCGTCCGGCGAGGATCGCGTCGACGAAGCCGCCGACCATGAGCGCGTTCAGGTCGTCGCCCCACCCCACGAGCCTCGTCGTGCCGCTCGCGTCGTCGTAGTGCGTGAGGGACTGCCGGAACACGTCCACGTCGACGGTGCCGCGCTCGCCGACCACGTGCATCGTGACCCCGCCCCACGTCGGATAGGTCTTCGGCCGCGACCAGCTGCAATCGATGGACGCGAACGCGCCGCCCTCGAGATCGAGCATGAGCAGCCCGCAATCCTCGACCGGCAACCCGTACAGGAACGAGCCGAGCTCCGCCTGCACCCGCACCACCTCTGTGGCCAGCAGCCAGCGCAGCGCGTCGGCGGCGTGGACCGTGTGGTCCATCGCCGCTCCCCCACCGGCCTCTTGCGGATCGCCGAACCAGCGGCCGGGATACTGGCCGGGGTTCGTCGCGCGCGCCGCGCGGATCCGGCCCAGCCTGCCGCCGTCGATGGCGTCCTTGAGCGCGACCATCGCCGGGCTGCTGCGCACCGGAAGCGCGATGCCGAGCTGGACCCCCGCACGGGAGCAGGACGCGATCATGGCGCGCGCATCGGCGACGGCGGTGGCGAGCGGCTTCTCGCACAGCACGTGCACGCCCGCGGCGGCCGCGGCCTCCGTGTATCGGCGATGGGACGCGTTGGTCGAGGCGATGACGACGGCATCGCTCTCCCGCAGCAGCGCGTCGACGGTCCCGAACGTGCGCCCGTCGTGCTCGGCACCGGTCTCGTCGAACGATCCGACGAAGTCCGCCTGCGGCAGCGCCGCGAGCGTCCGGGCGAGGCCCGCCGCATGGACGTGGGACCAGGAGACCAGCCCGACACGCAGCCGCTTCATACCGGTGCGGTCCACGGCACGACCTCGCCGCGCTCGGCTGATTCGATGACCGCGAGGCCGAGGGCGAGCGAGCGTGCGCCTTCGCGCCCGTCCACCAGAGGCCCATCGCCCCGCGCGAGCCGCTCGGTCAGGTCGCGGAGCTGGCGGCGGTAGGGCGTCTCGCGGAGCGTCGGCGCGGGGATCACACCGCCGGCGGCGTCGCCGGCCGGCGCCTGCACGACGAATGGCGCGACCGCGCGGCTGTCGTGCACGACCATCCCGCGATCACCGCGGACCTCGAAGGCCGTCCGGAAGCCGGCGTGCTCGGCCCAGCTCGCCTCGAGGTGCACGATCGGCCGGTCCGCGTAGCGGACGGTCGCGAGCGCGTAGTCGAGCGGCCCGCCGGTGGCCAGCCGCTTCCCGTACACGTGCGCCGGCTCGCCGAACCACCAGCGCAGCGCGTCCAGGTCGTGGAGCATGAGATCGAGCACCACGCCGCCGCTCTTGGCCGGATCGAGGTACCACGCCCGAGCGCTGCCGACGGCGAGCGTGCCGCGCGTGAGCGTCGCCATGGCCGCGCGTCCCAGCGCGCCGGAGTCGAGCAGCTCCTTCGCCCGGCGGTACTCGGGAAAGAAGCGCACGACGTGCCCGACGGCCAGCGCGACGCCGGCCGCATCGCAGGCCCGCACCATCGCGCGGGCATCCTCGAGCGTGCGGGCGATCGGCTTCTCGCAGAACACGTGTTTCCCGGCCGCGGCCGCCGCGATCGCGTGCTCCGCGTGCAGGTACGTCGGCGAGGCGACGACGACGAGATCGACGTCCTCGCTCGCGCAGAGGGCCGCCGCGTCGGGGGCGACGCGCGCACCAAGCTCGACCGCGAGCGGCCGCGCCTCGGCGACGGTCGCGGCAGCGATCGCGGTGACCCGCACGCCGGGGAGGCCGACCGACGCGCGGGCGTGTGTCGAACCCGCGAAGCCGGTGCCGATGACGCCGATCCGAAGAGCCACGGAGCGCACAGGCTAGCCCGTGCGTCAGCTCAGGCGGTCAGTCCGATGTCGAAGGTGGCGGCGTAGCCGTCGGCCGCCTTCGCCGGGGCGAGCGTGAGCTTGCCGCCGCTCCCCTGGAAGATGCCGTCGCTCTCGTTCCGCAGCCGGCCGCCGGCGCCCTTCTGCGAGTACGGGGCCTGGGCGAGGATCTGGTCGTTCAGCGTCTCGCTGAAGAACAGCTGGGACGTGAAGTCCGAGACCTGTCCGCTGGCCGCGGTCGTCCGGATCTTGAAGTGGATGTGCACGGCGCGGCCCTGGTACCAGCCGGGCCAGATCGTGGTGAACTTCGCCGTACCGCTCGCGTCCGTCGTCTGGTACCCGCGCAGGAACTTCGAGCCCTTGGTGCTGCCGAAGCTCGGGTCCGACGCGTCGGAGTACACGCCGAGGGCGTCGCAGTGCCAGACGTCGACGCTCGCGCCGGCGAGCGCGGCGCACGCGGTTCCGCTGACTCTCGAGACGAGGAACGTCAGGGCGAGGGCCACGCCCGGCTTCACCGCGTTGGTCGAGGGGTCCGCGCGGATGTCGGAGCGATTGAGCTTCTCGTCGACGAAGTACGGGCCTTCGGTGAGGGCCGGCCGGACGACGCACGACGGAAGGACGGCACCGGCGGCCGCGGATGCGCTCGCGGCGGGGACCGTGGTCGCGGCCGCGGCTCGCGTCGCGGACGCGGACGCGGACGGTGCGCCGAGCGTGCCCGGGGCGCAGGCCGCGAGGAACGCGGAGCCGCCGAGCAGCGCGAGGACCTCGCGCCGGCTGAGGATCCGGCCGATCGGGCGATCGTCGTCGTCGATGGCGAAGCGCTCCATCCTGGTCCTCTCGCTCGCCCTAGCTCGCCGGGCCGGTGGCGACGATGTCGATCGCGAGACGGATTTCGTCCGTGACGCTCACGACGCGGAACGGCACCGATGGCGCGGACATCCCGAAGTCCCCAAACTTCAGGCTCGGGTTGGCCGTCGCCGTCGCTGCCAGGTCGCCGCCGTTGCGGGTGGCCTTCACGTCGAAGGTCACCTGCTTGTCCTTGCCGCGGATCGTGAGCGTGCCGGTGAGGGTGAACGTGAAGTCGCCGCTCGCGGGCAGCGGCAGCGTCAGCCCGGTGGCCTTCGTGGGGACGAACGTCGCCGTCGGGAACTGCCTGGTGGCGAGCGTGTCCTGCTTCACGAAGTTGTCGCGATCGCGAGAGTCGCTCGAGAGCGTGGTGAGATCGAAGGTGAGCTTCGAGTCCCCGGAGAAGGTCCCATCGGCGTTGAGGGCGAACGATCCCTTCGCGCCGGTCGCCGTCAGCACCGCGTCGGAGGGGAGGTTGACCCCGACGAGCTGCTCGCGCACGCGCACCGTCGCCTTCGACTTGTCGGTGACCGTCCAGGTGGCGCCGGTCGCCGTCGCGGCGGTCGTGCCGGCCGACGTGGCCGCGGCCGGCGTCGCGGTGGGCGTGGCGGTCGGGTCGACGGCCACGGACGCCGCGCCGCCGCATGCGGCGACGACGAGCGCGGCGATGGTGAGCGCGATGATCCGGGTGACGATGCGCAGGCTCATTCAGGACCTCCCTGGTGCGGGTTGAGCCTACAGAGCACCGGGGCGTTTCGCGTTAAGAATCCGGTAAGGACGTGCGCGCACACTGGTTCGCGGAGGGACATCGGATGGAGGTCTTCGAGGCCGTGCGCACCGTCCTCGCCGTGCGCCGGTACGCCCAGATGCGAGTGGCGCCCGAGCTCGTGCGCAGGATCGTCGAGGCCGGCCGCCTCGCGGCGAGCTCGATCAACAAGCAGCCCTGGCACTTCGTCGTCGTCGAGGAGCGCGCCACGCTGCGCGAGATCGGCGCGATCATGACGACCGGCCGCTACACCGCGGAGGCGTCATTCGCGATCGTCGTGGTCGTGGAGAAAGCCAGCCCGTACGCCGTGTCGGACGCGAGCCGGGCGATCCAGAACATGATCCTGGTCGCGTGGTCGGACGGCGTCGGCTCGAACTGGGTCGGCTTCGGACCGATGCCCGAGATCGAGAAGCTCGTCGGCGTCCCCAGGACCTACGAAGGGCTGGCGGTCGTCCCGTTCGGCTATCCGGCGGAGAAGATCGGCGCCGGCCGCAAGAGACGCAAGCCGCTGGCCGCGGTCGCCAGCCGCGAGCGCTTCGGAACGCCGTTCAGCTAGACGATCGGCCCCGATCGTCGAGCCAGTGGACGTACCGGTCCGCGGAGCGCTCGAGCGCATCGCGCCCCGCGGCAACGACGTCACGACCGTCCCAACCGCCGTAGATGCGCTCGAACGGGAACGGTCGCAGCCGCTCGACGATCCGCCGCACCGCCGAGGCCGGCAGCGGGATCAGATTCGGATAGCTGTACATGAAGCTCACGTAGCGGCGGTCCATCACCACC
The DNA here is from genome assembly GCA_034666765.1 of Chloroflexota bacterium. Classification (GTDB taxonomy): domain Bacteria; phylum Chloroflexota; class Limnocylindria; order P2-11E; family P2-11E; genus UBA4735. The sequence goes on along the minus strand of JAXDLF010000146.1, from coordinate 5,556 downwards.
GTCAGCGAGTCGCCCGTGAGCAGCAGTCCCCGGCCGCCGGCGCCCTGCGCCCAGTGCAAGACCTGGGACCCCTCGAAGTGACCGCCGGTGTTCACGACGGTGATGCCGGGCAGGATCTCTCGCTGGACGCCGGTCCAGAGCACGAGCGCAGGCGTGCGGTACTGGACCCACTCCGCGTCCGCGGCGTGGATGTAGATCGGGCAGTCATCGAAGGCGGCGCTCCAGGTCGCCATGCTCGCGTAGAAGTGCGGATGCGAGATCGCGATCGCGCGCAGCCCGCCAAGGTCTCGGAGCGCGCGGATCGACGCGTCGTCGACCGCCGTGACGCAATCCCACATCACCGCTCCGGCCGGGGTGCGAACGATCACCGCGCGCTGTCCGATGGCGACCTGCGGCGTCGTCGCGAGCTGGAACAGACCCGGCTCGAGCTCGCGGAGGGCATTCGTGTGGCCGCGCGCGCCGATCTCCTCGACGGTCGTCCACTGCTGCCCGGCCCAGCCGACGTACTGCCGCTCGTCCTCGCAGATCGGACAACGCTCCGGAGGCCGCGGCGCAGGTGGGTACTGCACCCCGCAGGTCCTGCACACGAACGCGGGCATCCCTAGTCGAACTGCACGGAGCGCTTGGACAGGCCCAGGAAGTAGCCGTCGATCACGGTCTCGGGCGATTCCTTCTTGTCGAGGCTCGCGCCGAGCGCGACGAAGAGCGGCACGAAGTGATCGACGGTGGGATGCGCGTAGCGCACGCCCGGCGCCCGCCGCTTGTAATCGACGAGCGTGTCGACATCGCCCTTCGCCAGCGTCTCGGCGCTCCACAGGTCGAACTCCTTCGACCATGCGGGCGGGACGGCATCGGGACGGAAGTCCTCGAGGAACGGCAGGCCTTGGGTCATGAAGCCGCTGCCCATGATGAGCACGCCCTCGTCGCGCAGCGGAGCGAGCTTCTTCCCGAGCTCGAGCAGCTCCTTCGCGTCCAGGCTGGGCATCGAGATCTGCAGCACCGGGACGTCGGCCCCCGGATACATGACCGTGAGCGGCACGTACGCGCCGTGGTCGAGCCCGCGGGTCGGCTCCTCGGCGATGGCCTGCCCCGGAAGGAGCTGCCGCACGCGCTGGGCGAGCTCCGGCGCGCCGGGCGCCGCGTAGGTCACGTCGTAGTACTTCTGCGGGAAGCCGTAGAAGTCGTAGAGGAGCGGGACCGGCCGCGTGGCGCCGATGGTGAGCGGCGCGTTCTCCCAGTGCGCGGAGACGACGAGGATGGATTTCGGCTTCGGGAGGTCGGCCGACCACCGCGCGAGCTGGCCCGGCCAGACCGGGTCGTCGACGAGCGGCGGGGCGCCGTGCCCGAGATAGAGGGCCGGCATCCGAGCGGTCACGGCTACAGGATCGGTCATGAGCTTCGCTCGGGCAACGGGCCCGCGCGCGCCGGTATTCCGGGACGGCGGCGGGTCGCGAGGTACGAGCCCAGGGCGATCAGCGCGAATCCGAGCGCGATGCCGGGCGTGAACGGCTCGCCGAGCAGGAGCACGCCGAGCACGAGCGCGACCGCCGGGTTGACGTACGTGACGACCGTCGCGCGGATCGGCCCGACCTCGTTGATGAGCGCGAAGAAGACCAGGAACGCGACCGCCGTGCAGACCACCCCCAGGAACGCCACCGCGAACACCACCTGGGCGGACGGAACGCGGGCCGGGAGCTCGGCGATGCCGAGCGGCGCGTATGCGAGTGCGGTGATCGCGAGCGACGCTGCCACGACGCCGACCGTCGGCACGCCCTGGAGCCGCCGGCTGACGATCATCGGCCCGATCGCGTAGCCAACCACGACGAGCCCGATCTCTCCGACGGCGAGAAGATCGTCCGCCGCCACGTTGAGCCCGACCACGAGCGCCACGCCGGTGAAGCCGACGAGCAGGCCGATGACGCGCCGGAGATCGGGCCGGTCGTCGCCGCCGAAGAGCCAGACGAGCACGGAGCCCACGAGCGGGACGCCCGCGATGAGCAGCCCCGCCAGGGAGCTCGATAGCCGTCGCTCCGCGTCGGTCAGCAGGATCCACGGCGCCGCGACCTCGGCGACCGTGTAGGCGAGGAGCCAGGGCCACCGCGGCAGCACGGGACGGATGTCTCCGCGGGCGAGCGCGAGCGGCACGAGGATGGCCGCGGCAAGAGCCGTGCGCAGGAACACGAGCGTCGCGGGCTGGAGCTCCGCGACCGCGATCTTGATCAGCAGGTACGGCACGCCCCAGATGACGCCCATCGCGGCGAAGAGCACCCACCCGCGGCGGCTCACGGCGTCATTCTCGCCGCTGACTAGAGTGGGCGCACCGGTGGGATCGCTGAATGCCCTGAATCTGGACGAGTTCGAGGCGCTCGCCCGCGAGACCCTCCCCTCGATGACCTACGACTTCATCGCCGGTGGCGCCGAGGACGAGCGCAGCGTGTCCGGGAACCGCGCGGCCTTCGCGCGGCGGCCGCTGCGCAACCGCGCGCTCGTCGACGTGACGACGCGCGATCTCCGGACGCGATTGCTCGGGATCGACCTCGAACATCCGATCCTCCTCGCGCCGACGGCGCTCCATCGCGTCGCGCATCCCGACGGCGAGCGCGCGACGGCTCGCGGCGCCGCCGACGCGGGCGCGCTCTACACGGTCTCGACCGCCACGAGCACCCGCCTCGAGGACATCGCGGCCGCCGCTCCGGACGCCGTCCGCTGGTTCCAGCTCTACCACCTCGGTCAGCGTGAGGCGAGCGAGGCGCTCATCCGGCACGCGGTCGCGACGGGCCATCGGGCGATCGTGCTCACCGTCGACGTGCCGCTCCTCGGGCGCCGGGAGCGCGACCTGCGCAACGTGTTCACGCTGCCGGAGGGCGTCGGCATGGCCCACGCCTACGAGCCCGCCTGGGCGCCGCCGGGCGAGGATCGCTCACGCGCGTGGGCCAGTCCGATCGCGAGCGCGAACCTCACCTGGGACGACCTCACGTGGATCCGCGCGGCCGCCGGCGGGCGACCGCTCCTGTTGAAGGGCATCGTGCGCGGGGACGACGCGAAGCGCGCGGAGGCGCTGGGCGTCGACGGCATCTGGGTCTCCAATCACGGCGGCCGGCAGCTCGACGGCGCCATCGCGACGCTCGATGCGCTCGCCGACGTGGTGGCCGCGGTCGGTGGCACGTGCCCGATCGTCGTCGACGGCGGCATCCGCCGCGGGACGGACGTGATCAAGGCGCTTGCCCTTGGAGCGAACGCCGTCGCCATCGGGCGCCCGCAGATGTACGGGCTCGCCGCCGGAGGGGCCGAGGGCGTGCGACGGGTCGTCGAGCTGCTCCGCGCCGAGCTGGATCTCGCGATGGCCCTGGTCGGCGCGCCATCGCTGGCGGCCTTGGAGCGCGATCTGGTCGGCTAGGCCGAGTCCGGCAGGAGGCCTCGCGATGTCGCCCACGTCGCGAGCCCGACCGTCAGCGCGACCGGGCCGCCGTCGTCGCGTTCGACGATCTGCACGGCGAACAGCTCGCGGAGCGGCGCGGCAAGGGCGTTGACGAGGTGGATCTTCGTCGGCGGCGCCCACAGGATCACGCCGCGCCGCGGGAACCCCGGCGCCGGGCTCATCGCCGAGAGCTGCGACCAGCCGGCGCGCAGCAGGATGTCCCGCAGGCAGGACGCGAGCGGCTGGCCGTCGGGATCGGCGAAGTTCACGTTGAACGGTGTGGCGGCGTAGCGGCTGGCGACGCTCAGGATGGCCGTGTCGTGCGCCGCCTCGATCCGCATGCGTCGATTTTGCCCGAACGGGCGCTCACGCGGCGCGCGGCTCCGCCTCGAGCTTCCCGTGCTGGACCATCAGCTGCTTCTCGTTCGACGCGAAGCTCACGACCGTCCGGGCCTTCTCATCCACGATCGTCGTCAGGGTGAACCCATGTCCGGAGAGGTACGAGACGACGTACGCGTCGTCGTCGATCCGCGCGAATTCGTACTTCGCGCTCGAGTCGGCCGACGCGCTGTCCTCGCCGGCTTCCTTCCAGGTCACGGTGCCGTCTGCCGAGAACGCGTGCTCGAAATGTTTGGCCCGCATCGGGCCGTCGTCGTAGGTCCAGCGGACCGTCCGGCCAGCGAGTCCATCGGCGTCCATCGTTGCCTCCCTTGTCACACCGGTCGGTGTTGCAAGGGAGGCGCCAAGCGCCACGCGAGGCTAGGCGGGCTTTTCCTCGAGTCGCACGAAGTACGTCTCGCAGGCCAGCTCGACGAGCTCCGGCGTGATCTCCGACGGCTTCTGGAGGAAGCGCGCGGCGGCGTCGAGGTGACCCATGAGGTCACGGGGGTGACACGAGCGGAGCGCGATGTTCCGCTGAGCGCAGTACTGCGCGATCCAGTCGGCCGCCTGCGGATAGAAGGAGATGCCCCGCCCCTCGCACACCCGGCGAAGGATCTCGGAGAACTCCGGCTGCGACGGCGGCTTGATCTCGATCTTGTACTGGATGCGCCGGAGGAACGCCTCGTCGACGAGCGAAGAGGGCGTGCGGTTCGTCGCGAATACCAGGAGCAGGTCGAACGGCACCTCGATCTTGCGGCCATCGTGCGTCGTCAGGAAGTCGACGTCCCGGTCCAGCGGAACGATCCACCGGTTGAGGAGCTCCTCCGGGGACGCGCGCTGCCGCCCGAAGTCGTCGATGAGCAGCACGCCGCCGTTCGCCTTCATCTGGAACGGCGCCTGATGGACCTGTGACGACGGATCGAAGTTGAGGTCGAGATCCTCGAGCGTCAGCTCGCCGCCGACCTCGACGAACGGCCGCGTGATCGGGACCCACCGGCGGTCGAAGCGCGCGTCGAGCGCGACGAGCGGCTTGTGCCGCGACGGGTCGTACACGCGGATGATCTGCTGGTCGACCACGATGGCGTACGGCAGGACGATGCTGCCCTTGAGGATCGAGGCGAGCGTCTTCGCGATCGTCGACTTGCCGGTGCCGGGAGGGCCGAACAGGAAGATCGAACGACCACTGTTGATCGCGGGGCCGAGCTGCCGAAGGGTGCGCTCCGGGAGCACGAGCGCGCTGAGCGACTTGCGCAGCTCGTCGAAGCTGATGTGCACGTCGATCGACTGGGCGCGCACGCGGTTCGTGTACGCGGCGAGCGGCACGGGCGCCGGACCGATGTAGCCGTTCCGGGCGAGCGCCTCTTTCGCGCGATCGACGCCCTTCGCCGAGAGTGCGTAGAAGAAGCTGGATGAGGTGACCCCGGTGCCGCCCTTGACCTCGAGCTGGTGTTCGGTCTTGAGGAAATCGAGCACGGGCTGGAGGATCCTGCCGAGCGGCAGGCAGAGCGCCCCGGAGAGATCGTTCCCCGACATCGGCCCCCGCTGGTAGATGAGCTTCAGCGCCAGGTCGCCGATGAGGGCCGGTGTCAGACCGGTCTCCTCGAGGGTCGCCGGAGCCAAGGGCGCGGATTGCTCCGCCGTCGTCGGCTGCGTCATCTCGATCGCCGGCGTTGCGGTCGGCGGAGCTGCGGACGCCGGAACTGCGGTTTCGGGGTCGATGGTCATGGCCACAGCTGACTCCTTGCTCGTACTGGGTG
>JAXDLF010000145.1:0-11760 GCA_034666765.1 Chloroflexota bacterium | reverse complement strand
TGCCCGGCTTCGATCCGGAGCGCGACCTAGGCCGCCCCGGCGAGTTCCCGTACACCCGGGGGGTCTACCCCTCGATGTACCGAGGCCGCCTCTGGACGATGCGCCAATTCGCGGGGTTCGGCTCGGCCGAGGACACGAACGCCCGCTTCCGCTACCTCCTCGCGCACGGCGTGACCGGCCTGTCGACGGCGTTCGACATGCCGACGCTCATGGGCCGCGACGCCGACGATCCCTTGTCTCGCGGCGAGGTCGGCCGCGAGGGCGTGGCGGTGAGCTCGCTCGCGGACATGCGGATCCTGTTCGATCGCATTCCGCTCGACGAGGTCACGACGTCGATGACCATCAACGGGCCGGCCTCGATCGTGTGGGCGATGTATCTCGCGGCTGCCGAGGAGCGGGGGATCCCGTTCACGAAGCTCGGCGGGACGATCCAGAACGATTGCCTGAAGGAGTACATCGCGCAGCGCGAGTGGATCGTGCCGGTGAAGCCGGCCATGGAGCTCGTCGTCGACAGCTTCCGGTACGGCGCGCGGGACGTGCCCAAGTGGAACTCGGTTTCGATCAGCGGCTACCACATCCGCGAGGCCGGCTCGACGGCGGTCCAGGAGCTCGCCTTCACGCTCCTCGACGGGCTCGAGTACGTGAAGTGGGGCGTCGAGGCCGGGCTCGACGTGAACGACTTCGCGCCGCATCTGTCCTTCTTCTTCGACGTCCACAACGACTTCTTCGAGGAGATCGCGAAGTTCCGGGCGGCGCGGCGGATCTGGGCCCGGGAGATGGCGCGCCGGTATCACCCGACCAACGAGAAGGCCCTCCTGATGCGCACGCATGCGCAGACCGCCGGCGTCTCGCTCACGGCGCAGCAGCCGTACAACAACGTCGTGCGGGTCGCCCTGCAGGCCCTCGCGGCCGTGCTCGGTGGGACGAACTCGCTGCACACGAACTCGCTCGACGAGACGTACGCGCTGCCGACCGAGGAGGCCGTGATGCTGGCCCTTCGGACCCAGCAGGTCATCGCGTACGAATCAGGCGTGAGCGAGACGGTCGATCCGCTCGCGGGCTCGTATTACCTCGAGCACCTCACGAACGAGATGGAGCGAGGCTTCGAGCGCTACCGCGACGAGATCGACGCGATGGGCGGTATGGTCGCGGCGGTGGAGCGCGGGTACCCGCAACGCGAGATCGTCGAGGCGTCCTTCCACTTCCAGCAGCAGGTCGAGGAGAAGGAGAAGGTCATCGTCGGGATCAACAAGTACGTCGCGAGCGCCGAGGCCGGCGCGAAGATCCCGGTGCTCGCGATCGATCCCGAGGTGGAGCGCAACCAGATCGTCCGCATCGAGGAGACCCGGGCGAAGCGCGACGCGGGCCGCTGGCACGAGGCGATGGACCGCCTGCGCGCGGCAGCCAAGGCGCACGGTGAGCTCATGCCCGCGTTCGTCGAGTGCGCGCGGGCGATGGCGACGGTTGGCGAGCAGGTCCAAGTCCTGAAGGAGACGTATGGCGAGTACCACGATCCCGGCTACTTCTAAGGAGCTGCTCGCCCGCGTGGACGACGCGTGGCGACCGTTCCGCGGGGCCGATCGGGGCGTCGGCCGGGCCCGGATGAACGAGGAGACGGGCGCCGGGTGGACGTTCCGCGATCTGCTCGCGCACGTCGCCGCGTGGCATGACCTCACGACCCGGCGGCTCCGGACGTTCCGCGAGACCGGGACGTTTCCCGGGCCGGGCGATGAGGTGGCCCTCGGACTTCCCGCGTTCCGTGACGCCGATGACTTCAACGCGCGCGTGATGGCGAGCCACCGTCTCGTCGGCGCGGAGGCGCTCGTCGACGAGCTGGATACGGCATTTCGTTCGCTCCGCGCGGAGCTCGCGAAGCTGAACGACGAGCAGATCCACGCCAACACGGACTGGGTCATCACGATCGTCGCCGGGAACACGTACGGTCACTACGCCGAGCATGCGACCGAGCTCGGTCTCGAATGAAACGGCCGATCCGCGTCGTCATGGCGAAGGCCGGCCTGGACGGCCACGACCGGGGGGTGAAGGTGGTGGCCCGGGCGCTGCGCGATGCCGGGATGGAGGTGATCTACACCGGAGTGCACCAGACGCCGGAGCAGGTGGTCGAGACCGCCCTCCAGGAGGATGCCGACGCCATCGGCCTGTCGCTCCTGTCGGGGGCCCACAACTACCTGTTCCCGCGGGTGGCCGAGCTCATGAAGGAGAAGGGCATGGACGACGTCCTGCTCTTCGGCGGCGGGATCATCCCCGAGGACGACATCGAAGGGCTGCGCGCGCACGGCGTCGAGCGGATCTTCCAGCCCGGCGCCTCGCTCGAAGAGATCACCGCGTACGTTCGCGAGGCCGTGGCGAAACGCCGCGGCCAGCCCGCGTAAGGAGGAGCGACATGGCCAAGAAGGACGACCGACCGATCGATGTGGGCCTCGCCGCGCTCAACGGCAACGACGAGGCGGCGGCGATCGCGTTCTGGAAGAAGCGCTTCGAGCTCATCGCCGCGATCCCGAACGAGATCGCGCGCGTTGGCGCGCTCACCCCGCAGCTGCGCGAGCTGACCCGGATGACCAACGAGGCCGAGCGCGAGCGCCTGACGCGCGCCCGGATCATCGCGTTCGCGCAGCTCCCGCCGGACGTGCAGCAGAAGATCGCCGCGGCGCGGAAGGCCGCGTGGAACGTCGACCGCGTGGTGCTCGAGAAGGACCAGGCCCTCGCCGACAAGATCATGCCCACCGTGGATGCGAGCGTCCGTTCGGCATACCCGAGCTAGTGGACCTTCGGTACCGCGACGACCAGCTCGCGGTCCGCGACGCGGTCCGCGCGTTCGTCCGCGAGCGCATCGTGCCGCGGGCCGCGGAATGGAGCGAGCGGGGAGTGTTTCCCCTGCCGCTCCTGCCCGAGCTCGCCCGGGTCGGGCTCACCGGCCTCATGGTGCCGGCGGAGCACGACGGGTCCGGTCTCGACGCGCTCACGACGGCCCTCGTCGCCGAGGAGCTGGGCGCGGGCGACGGATCGATCGCCCTCACCCTCGCGGCGCACAACTCGCTCTGCATCGGCCACCTGCTCGCGGCCGCATCCGCCGAGCAGCGCGCGCGCTGGCTCCCGCCGCTCGCCCGCGGCGAGTACCTGGGCGCGTGGGCCCTGACCGAGCCGAGCGCCGGATCCGACGCGGTCTCCGCGAGGACGACCGCGACGAAGGACGGCGACGGCTGGGTCCTGAACGGGCAGAAGCAGTTCATCACGAACGGCTCGATCGCGGGGTTCACGGTGGTCATCGCGTCGACGGCCGAGCGGCGTCTCACCGCGTTCGGCGTGTCCGCGGACAACCCCGGCCTCGTCGCCGGCAAGCGCGAGAAGAAGATGGGCCTGCACGCCTCCGACACCGCGCAGCTGGTCCTGCGGGACTGCCGGGTGACGGACGCGGACCGCATCGGCGAGATCGGCGCGGCGTTCGGTGACGTGCGCGCGGTCCTCGACCGCGGCCGGATCGGGATCGGCGCGCTCGCCGTGGGCCTCGGGCGCGCGGCGCTGGAGACCGCGACCGCGTACGCCAAGGAGCGGACGCAATTCGGCAAAGCCCTCGCCGAGTTCCAGATGATCCAGTGGAAGCTCGCGCTGTCCCGCACCGAGCTGGACGCGGGGCGGCTGCTCATCCATCGCGCGGCGAGCCTGGCCGACGCGGGCCTGCCGTTCACCCGCGCGGCGTCGATGGGGAAGCTGTACGCCACCGAAGCCGCCAGCCGCGCGGCCAACGCCTCGCTCCAGGTGCTCGGCGGGTACGGGTACCTGCGCGACTATCCCGTCGAGCGCATCGTGCGCGACGTGCGCCTCATGGAGATCGGGGAAGGCACGAGCGAGATCCAACGGATCGTCATCGCCCGGGATCTCGTCGCGGCCTCTTGATCGCCGCGGCCGAGTCGCTCCTGGCCGCCGCGCGGAAGGGCGACAAGCGCAGCACCGCGCGGTTGCTCACCATCGTCGAGAACGACGAGCCGGGCAGCGCCGGCATCCTGCGCTCGCTCTACCCCGACACGGGGGCCGCGCGCATCGTCGGGATCACCGGCCCCCCCGGCGGCGGCAAGAGCACCCTCGTCTCGCGCCTCGCGGCCGCGTACCGCGGCAGCTACGACCGCGTCGCCATCGTCGCCGTCGATCCCTCGAGCCCCTTCACCGGTGGCGCGATCCTCGGCGACCGCATCCGGATGCGCGACCGGTTCCTCGACGAAGGGGTCTTCATCCGCAGCATGGCGAGCCGGGGCCATGCGGGGGGCCTGGCCCGCGCGACGATGCGGATCGTGAACGTCCTCGATGCCCTCGGGACCGGCCTGGTCATCGTCGAGACCGTCGGCGTCGGCCAGGAGGAGGTCGACGTCGTGCGGGTCGCCGACACGGTGTGCCTGGTGACCGTCCCCGGCCTCGGCGACGACATCCAGGCGATCAAGGCGGGTGTCCTGGAGATCGCGGACGTCCTCGTGGTGAACAAGGCCGACAAGCCCGGGGCCGACGAAGCGGCCCGCGATCTCGCGCAAATGCTGACCCTCGGCCACGGGCGCACCACCTGGAAACCACAGATCGTGCGCACGAGCGCACAGGATGGCAGCGGCGTGGACGAGCTCGTCCGGGCCATCGACGCGCATGCCGAGTGGGCCCGCTCGAGCGGCGAGCTCGTCGAGCGCCGGGCCGGCGCCGCGCGCCAGGAGGTCGAGGCGCTGCTCCGTGACGCGCTCGTCAAGCGGCTCGAATCGCGCATCGGCTCCGAGCGGGTGGCCCAGGCGGTGAAGCGCGTCGCGACGCGGGAGCTCGATCCGTACCGCGCGGTCGAGGAGCTGCTCGACTCGTGACCATCGAGCTCACGATCTTCCGGACCGGCGCGGTGCGGCTCGCGCGCTCGAACTTCGCGCCGTGGCTCGAGTCGCCGGCGCGCGACGAGCTCGTCGAATGTCCGGTGTGGTCGGCGCTGCTGCGCACGCCGGAGGGGCCGATCGTGTTCGACACCGGCCTGCATCCGGTGCACGTCGAGCGGCCGGAGGCGACCTTCGGGGCCAACCCGTCGATGGTCATCGCGATGACGGCCGAGGACGCGATCGTGACCCGTCTGGCCACCCTGGGGCTGAAGCCGGACGACGTCGCGGTGGTCGTGAACAGCCACCTGCACTTCGATCACGCCGGCAACAACCGGGCGTTCCCCAACGCGACGTTCATCGTGCAGGGCGAGCACCTCGCGTACGCGAAGGGCAGGCCGAACTTCCCGGCGATCTACTGGGACGACCCGGCGCTCCGGTACACGCCGGCGACCGGCCGCATGCGCGTCGCGGCCGGCGTCGAGGTCGTGCCGACCCCCGGGCACGCACCGGGGCATCAGTCGCTCGTGGTGGATCTCGCCGAGACCGGGCGCGTGGTCCTGTGCGGCGACGCGGCATTCACGCGGGCCAATCTCGAGCGCGGCGAAATCCCGGGCCAGGATCCGGTCGCGGGGAAGGAGTCGCTCGGGCTCATCCGCTCGCTCGTCCGCGACGACCTGGAGCGGGCGTTCCCGTCGCACGATCCAACCGCGTTTCGGCCGGGCACGTACCGCTGATGCCCGGCTCCTATCCTCGACCGCGATGACGACCCCGATCGAGCGCCTCGAGGCACTGCGCGCGCAGTCCGCGCGTGGCGGCGGGGAGGACCGCATCGCCCAGCAGCACGCGAAGGGGAAGCTCACGGCCCGGGAGCGCATCGACCTCCTGGTGGACGAGGGCAGCTTCGTCGAGCTCGACGCGTTCGTCGCGGCGCGGCCGAGCACGGACATCTCCGACGAGGCGCAGATCCTCGGCGACGGCGTCGTCACCGGCTTCGGCCGGATCGACGGTCGCCTGGTCTACGTCTTCTCGCAGGACTTCACCGTCTTCGGCGGCTCGCTCGCGGAGGCCCACGCGGCGAAGATCGTGAAGGTGATGGATCAGGCGCTCCGCAACGGCGCGCCGATCATCGGGCTGAACGACAGCGGTGGGGCGCGGATCCAGGAGGGCGTGGTGTCGCTCGGCGGGTACGCGGACATCTTCCTCCGGAACGTGCTCGCGAGCGGGGTCATCCCGCAGCTCTCCGCGATCATGGGGCCCTGCGCCGGCGGTGCGGTGTACTCGCCGGCGATCACCGACTTCGTCGCGATGGTCCGCGACACCTCCTACATGTTCGTGACCGGCCCGAACGTCGTGAAGGCGGTGACCCACGAGGACGTCACCTTCGACGAGCTCGGCGGCGCCGAGACGCACGCCCGGCGCTCGGGCGTCGCGCACTTCGTCGCGGATGACGAGGTCCGGTGCGCGGCGCTGCTTCGGGAGCTGATCGGGTACCTGCCGTCGAACAACCTCGATCCGGCACCCCGCCTCGCCACGGACGATCCGATCGACCGGATGGACCGCGAGCTCGACGCGATCGTGCCCGACTCCGCGGCCAAGCCGTACGACATGACGGACGTCATCCGCCGCGTCGTCGACGACGCGAAGCTTCTCGAGGTGCACGCCGAGTGGGCCCAGAACATCGTCGTCGCGTTCGCCCGGCTGGACGGGCAGAGCATCGGCGTCGTCGCCCAGCAGCCGATGAAGCTCGCGGGTGTGCTGGACATTGACGCGTCGATCAAGGCCGCGCGGTTCGTGCGCTTCTGCGACGCGTTCAACATCCCGCTCCTGACGTTCGTCGACGTGCCCGGTTTCCTGCCGGGCACCGCGCAGGAGCACGGGGGCATCATCCGCAACGGCGCGAAGCTCCTGTACGCGTACGCCGAGGCGACGGTCCCGAAGCTCACCGTCATCACGCGGAAGGCGTACGGCGGCGCGTACGACGTCATGTCGAGCAAGCACATCCGCGGCGACTACAACGTCGCCTGGCCGGGCGCCGAGATCGCCGTGATGGGCGCCGAGGGCGCGGTGAACATCCTGTACAAGGACGAGCTCGCGAAGGCGAAGGATCCCGAGAAGCGCCGCGCCGAGCTGACCAAGGAGTACGCCGCGACGTACGCGAACCCGTACGAGGCGGCCGCGCGGGGCTACCTGGACGACATCATCGAGCCGCACGAAACGCGCCCGCGGCTCGTCGCCGCCCTGCGAGCCCTCGCCGGCAAGCGGGACGCGAACCCCAAGAAGAAGCACGGGAACATCCCGCTATAGCGGCCATGCGCTTCCGGAAGGTCCTCGTCGCCAACCGCGGCGAGATCGCGATCCGGGTCATCCGCACCTGTCGCGACCTCGGCATCGCGACGGTCGCCGTGTACAGCGACGTCGATCGGTCCGCGCCGCACGTGCGCGCGGCGGACGAGGCGTACCCGATCGGCGCGGCGGCGCCACGCGAGAGCTACCTGAACGTCGAGCGCATCATCGCCGTGGCGAGGCGCGCGGGCTGCGACGCGGTCCACCCCGGGTACGGCTTTCTCAGTGAGAACGCCGACTTCGCCGACGCCGTGGCGGCCGCCGGCATCGCGTTCGTCGGGCCGCCCGGCGCGGTGCAGCGGGCGCTCGGCGAAAAGACGAGCGCGCGCCGCCTCGCCGCCGCGGCCGGCGTGCCGGTCGCCGAGGGGACGATGCAGCCGCTCCGCGACGAAGCCGAGGCCCGGAGCGTCGCGGATCGCATCGGCTATCCGGTGCTCCTCAAGCCGGCGGGCGGCGGGGGCGGCAAGGGCATGCGCGTCGTGCGGTCCGCGTCCGAGCTGCCCGCCGCGTGGCGCGCGGCCACCGGGGAGGCGACCACGGCCTTCGGCGCGCCCGCGCTCCTGCTCGAGCGGTTGATCGAGCACGCCCGTCACGTCGAGGTGCAGCTGCTCGCGGACGCGCACGGCGGCATCGTGTGGCTGGGCGAGCGCGACTGCTCGGTCCAGCGGCGGCACCAGAAGCTGATCGAAGAGACGCCGGGGCCCGGCGTGGACGGCGCGCTCCGCGAGCGTCTCGGGGCCGCGGCCGTCGCCGTCGCGTCCGCCGCGGGCTACGTGAACGCCGGGACGGCCGAGTTCCTGGTCGCGCCCGACGGAGCCTTCGTCTTCCTCGAGATGAACACGCGGCTGCAGGTCGAGCATCCGGTGACCGAGCTCGTCACGGGCCTGGACCTGGTCGCGCTGCAGCTGCGCATCGCCGCCGGAGAGCGCCTGCCGCTCGCGCAGTCCGACGTCCGGCGGACCGGCGCCGCCATCGAGCTGCGGATCACCGCGGAGGATCCCTACGGGGGCTTCCTGCCCCAGGGCGGACGCGTCGCGTACGTGCGCGAGCCGAGCGGCCCCGGCATCCGCATGGACTCCGGGCTCGCCGCGCCGCTCACCGTCCCGACGGAGTACGACCCGTTGCTCGCGAAGCTGATCGCCTGGGGCCCGGACCGGCCGACCGCCATCGCCCGGGCCCGGCGCGCGGCCCGCGAGATGCTCGTCGCCGGCCTGCCGACGTCGCTGCCGTTCCACTCCTTTGTATTGAGCGAGCCGGACTTCGTCGCCGGGCGGTACGACACCGACTACGTCCAGGACCACTGGGGCCGGCCGCGGCCGCCGGAGATCACCGAGGGCGCGGCTCTCGCGGTGGCGCTCGCGGGGCTCGCCCGCCGGCGGGGCGGTCCGCGGCCGGTCGCGGTCGAGGCGAGTCCCTGGTCGCGAAGCGCGCGTGAGGACATGCTCCGTTGAAGTACACCGTTCGAGCGGGCGATCGGGAGCTCGCGATCGAGATGACGCCCGACGGCCGGTTCCTCGTGGGCGACCAGGTCGTCGCGGCGGACGTCGCCGAGGACGTTCCGGGGCGGGTCTGGTCGGACGTGGTCGACGGCGAGGCCCACGAGGTCGCGTTCCTCGGCGACGAGCGTGCGTGGGTCGACGGCGACGAGGTCGGCCTCGACATCGCCGACGAGCGGGCCATCGCCGCGGGCCGGGCCGGCGGCCGCGCGGCAAGCGCGCGGCAGGAGCTGCGCGCGCCGATGCCCGGGCTCCTGAAGCGCCTGCACGTCGCCGAGGGCAGCGTGGTCGCGGCGGGCGACGCGCTCGCCACCCTCGAGGCGATGAAGATGGAGAACGAGCTTCGCGCGGCGCACGCCGGGACGATCGCCCGCATCGCGGTCACCGAGGGAACGAAGGTGGAGGGCGGCGCGCTCCTGATCGTCATCCGCGCCGAATGAAGCGACGCCGCGGCGTGGCCACGCGCTCGATCGCCCTCGCCCGCCCTCGCCCTGGTGCTCCCGGTCGTTCTCTCGATCGTTCCGGTGCTGCGCCCGCGATGACGATCGCGCGGGGATAATCGGTGGCATGAGCGATCGCGGCGAGTTCAAGACCACGGACGGCGCGCCGATGCCCGCGTACGTGACCGACGGCCCGGAGCACGACGCGGCCGTCGGACGGCTCGGCTATCCCGGCGAGCCGCCGTTCACCCGGGGCGTGCAGCCGACGATGTACCGGGGCCGGCTCTGGACGATGCGCCAGTACGCCGGATTCGGCACGGCGGAGGAGTCCAACGCGCGGTATCGCTACCTCCTCGCCCAAGGGCAGACCGGGCTGTCCGTCGCGTTCGACCTTCCGACGCAGATGGGCTTCGACGCCGACGACCCGCGGGCGCAGGGCGAGGTCGGGAAGGTCGGCGTGTCGATCTCGTCCCTGGACGACTTCGCGCTCCTCCTGCAGGACCTCCCGCTGGACAAGGTCACGACGTCGATGACGATCAACGCGACGGCGCCGATCCTCCTCGCGATGTACGTCGCCATCGCCAAGCGTCAGGGCGTGGCCCTCGAGCGGATCGGCGGCACGACCCAGAACGACATCCTGAAGGAGTACATCGCCCGCGGCACGTACATCTATCCGCCGCGCCCGTCGCTGCGGTTGGTCACGGACGTGTTCGCGTACTGCGCCGAGCAGCTCCCGCGCTGGAACACGATCAGCATCTCCGGCTACCACATCCGCGAGGCCGGGTCGGATGCCGTCCAGGAGCTCGCGTTCACGTTCGCGAACGCCGTCGCGTACGTCCAGGCGGCCACGGACCGAGGCCTCGCCGTGGACGCCTTCGCCGGCCAGCTGTCGTTCTTCTTCGCCGCGAACGCGACGCTCCTCGAGGAGGTGGCCAAGTTCCGGGCCGCGCGGCGGATCTGGGAGCGGATCATGCGGGAGCGATTCGGAGCGAAGGAGCCCGCGTCGCTCGCCCTCCGATTCCACACCCAGACCATGGGCTCCACGCTGACCGCGCAGCAGCCGCGGAACAACATCGTGCGCACCACGATCGAAGCGCTCGCCGCGGTCCTGGGCGGTACGCAATCCCTGCACACGAACGCGTACGACGAGGCGCTCGCGCTGCCGAGCGAGGAGTCCGCCGGGATCGCCCTCCGGACGCAGCAGATCATCGCCGAGGAGTCCGGCGTGGCGGAGACGATCGACCCGCTCGGGGGCTCGTACCTGATCGAGCGGCTCACCGCCGACATCGAGCAGCGGACCCTCGCCGAGCTGGCGCGGATCGATGCGCTCGGCGGCGCGCTCGCCGGCATCGAGCGCGGCTACCAGCAGCGGGCGATCGAGGACTCGGCGTACCGGTACCAGCGCGAGGTCGAGTCGAAAGCCCGGATCATCGTCGGCGTGAACGCGTTCGAGACCCAGGGCGACGAGGCGAAGGTGAGCACGCTGAAGGTCGACGAGTCCGTCGCGGCCCGGCAGCGTGAGCGGCTCGCCGCGCTGCGGAGCCGTCGAGATGCCGGCCGGGTCGAACGGCTGCGTGCCGACCTGCGCGCCGCCGCGGAGGGAACGGCGAACCTCATGCCGCCGATCGTGGCGGCCGTCGACGGGTCGGTCACCCTCGGCGAGATCTGCGCCGATCTCCGCGCGTCATTCGGCGCGTACGTGCCCGCGGATCGGGGATGATCCCCGAGGCCCGCGAGCTCCACCACGTGTCCGTGGTCGTCGCGTCGATCCCCGACTCGCTGCCGTTCTACCGCGACACGCTCCGGATGCGGGCCGGCCCGGTGAAGGAGATCGCCGATCAGCAGGTCCGGGTGGTCTTCCTCGAGGCGCCGAACACCCGTGTCGAGCTCATCGAACCCACGAGCACGACATCCGGTGTGGCTCGCTTCCTGGCCGAGCGCGGCAAGCCGACCCTGCACCACCTGTGCTTCGTCGTCGATGACCTGCGGGCCACCTTGGCCGCGCTCGCCGAGCGCGGCGTCGAGCTCATCGATCGCGAGCCCCGTCGCGGCGCCGACGGCGATGTCGCGTTCGTGCATCCCCGGGCCTCCGGAGGTGTGCTCGTCGAGCTGATCGACCGGGCCAGCCTCGGCACGCCGCATACTTCGTAGCGATGGGACCGAGCCGACCCACCGTCGTCGTGACGCTGTGCGGTCATGACCGCGACAGGTGCGTGCGCGCGCGGGAGCAGTACCTCACGGCGCTGCGCGGGGCCGGGTGCGACGTGATCGCGCTCGATCCCCACGACGACGTACCGGCGGACTTCGACGCGCTCTGCCTGACCGGTGGCGGCGACATCGAGTCCTCCCGCTACGGCGAAGTGCCCGCCCCGGAGACGGACGACGTCGATCCGGCACGCGATGCGCTGGAGCTGCGGCTGCTGCGCACGGCGCTGCGGCGCGACCTTCCGGTGCTCGGCATCTGCCGCGGCTTCCAGCTGATCAACGTCGAGCGCGGCGGACGGCTCGTGCAGCACGTCGAAGGTCACAGCCGCTCCCTCGGGGACCTGCGGGCGCACGAGGCCGAGCCGGCCGCGGGCTCGCTGCTGGCCGGCGCGACGAGCTCGCCCGCGCACGCCGTCAACT
>JAXDLF010000144.1:0-6600 GCA_034666765.1 Chloroflexota bacterium | reverse complement strand
CGCCGAGCACTTCGCCGAAGGCAAGGCCTTCCGGCCGGCCGGCGCCGCGCAGGAGATCCCGGAGCACCCGGCCCTCTTCACCAAGAACCCGTTCGCGATCATCGGGCCGGACGCCGCGATCCGGCATCCGGCGCCCATCTCGGACCAGCTCGACTACGAGGTCGAGCTCGCGCTCGTCATCGGGCGCGGCGGCCGCGACATCCGCGAGGCCGACGCCCTCGAGCACGTCTTCGGCTACACGATCGCGAACGACGTGAGCGTCCGCGACGTGCAGCGCGCGTGGCACGGCGGGCAGTGGTTCAAGGGGAAGAACTTCGACACGCATCTGCCGCTCGGCCCGTGGATCGTGACCGCCGACGAGATCCCCGACCCGCAGGCGCTGCGGATCACGACGCGCGTGAATGGCGTCACCAAGCAGGACTCGAACACGAGGCACATGGTGTTCCCGGTCGCCCGGATCATCGCCGAGCTGTCGGCGGGCCTCACGCTCCATCCCGGCGACGTGATCATGACCGGGACGCCTGAAGGAGTGGGCATGGGACGCACGCCGCCCGAGTGGCTGAAGCCGGGCGACGTGGTGGAGCTCGAGATCGAACGTATCGGGATCCTGCGGAATCACATCGAGAGGGGTACCTAGCAATGGGCGAGATGGTCACCTTCAAGAGCAACGGCGGCACGGCGAGCGGCTACCTGGCGAGCCCGGCTTCGGGCAAGGGCCCCGGAGTCATCGTCATCCAGGAGTGGTGGGGGCTCATCGATCAGGTGAAGGGCACCGCGGACATGTTCGCGCGCGAAGGGTTCAACGCGCTCGCGCCGGATTTCTATCACGGAAAGAACGCGCGGATCGGCGAGCCCGACGCCGCTCAGAAGCTGATGATGGAGCTCAACATCGACCAGGCGGCCAAGGATGCGCGAGGCGCGGCGCAGTACCTCGCGTCGCACCCGAAGACCTCGTCGAAGAAGATCGGCGTCATCGGCTTCTGCATGGGCGGGATGCTCGCCCTCATGACCGGCACGGTCGCCTCCGACGTCGTCGGCGCGGTCGTCGATTGCTACGGCGTGCCGCCGCAGAAGAAGCCGGATTACGGGAAGCTCAAGGGCATCCCGGTGCTCGGGATCTTCGGCGGGAAGGACGAGCACGTCATGCACGCGCTGCCCACGCTCGAGGCCGACCTGAAGGCCGCCGGCGTGCCGTTCGAGAAGGTCGTGTATCCGGAGGCGGACCACGCGTTCCTGAACGAGCAGCGTACGGACGTGTTCCGGCCGGACGACGCGAAGGACGCGTGGCCGAAGATCATCTCGTTCCTGAAGACGAACCTCGCCAGCTAAACTTCGTGGCGGAGAGGTGTCCGAGTGGTTGATGGTGCCGCTCTCGAAAAGCGGTTGGCGAAAGCCACGGGGGTTCGAATCCCCCCCTCTCCGCCGATCCCTCGGGCACAGCCCTCGGTCGCCTGAAACAGCGCGTGTAATCTCGTGACGCACGGCAACAGGCGAGGTCGGGCTTCGCCCGGCCCAGGCCGCGGGGATGATGGGGATGATCCGGAGAGGTCGCATAGTGGCCTAGTGCGCTCGCCTGGAAAGCGGGTAGGTGAAAGCCTCGCGGGTTCGAATCCCGCCCTCTCCGCCGAGTGACGGTTCTCGCCTTCGACGTCAACGAAACCCTGCTCGACCTCCGAGCGCTCGACGCGCCGTTCACGGCGGCGTTCGGTGACGCGACGCTGCGTCCGCAATGGTTCGCGCTCATGCTGCAGGTCGCCTTCGTCGGCGGGCTGACCGGTACGTACGTCGACTTCACCTCCGCGCAGCGCAACGCGCTCGCGATGCTCGCGAAGCGGCAAAAGGTGACGCTCGGGGCGGCCCAGGCGGACGCGATCGTGGACGGGATGCGCACCCTCCCGCCGCACCCCGAGGTCCGCGAAGCCATGGCGCGGTTGCGCGGGCGCTTCCGCCTCGTCGCCCTGACGAACAGCGCCACGGAGGTCGCCGAGGCGCAGCTGCGGAACAGCGGCCTGCGCGAGCTGCTCGAGGCGGCGTACTCCGCGGACGAGGTCCGGAAGCTCAAGCCCGCACCGGAGCCGTATCGCCTGGTGGCCGAACGGACCGGCGTCCCGATCGGCGAGGTGCGGCTCGTCGCCGCGCACGGCTGGGACATCGCCGGTGCGCTTGCGGCCGGGTGCCGGGCGGCGTTCGTCGCGCGTCCGGGCGCGGCTCTTTACCCGCACGGTCCGCAGCCGGACGTGACGGCGCCGGATCTCGCGGTCCTGGCCGACGTGCTGCTGCGCGAGCGCTAGCGGCGCTTCGCCAGGTTCTTGACGATCGACCGCGCGACAAGGAGCGCCACGATCGGGATGAGCATCCCGCGGAGCGCGATGCGCGTCGCGTCGATCGCCGGCTCCCACCGGACCGCGCCGTCCTTGATGACGAATGCCCCGACGGGCCGCGCCCGCACGCCGTAGCCCACGCCGCCGCCGGAATCCGCGGGCCCGCCACCGCCACCACCGCCGCCCGATACCGAGGCCGCCGGAATGATGGTGAGCCCGTCCCTTTCGATCGGCGTGCCGTACACCCGCTGGACGGTGACCGTGTCCTGGAGCTTCTCGAGGACGTCTTGCACGTTCATCGCTGTCTCCCCGTTGCGCAATTCCCGACCATCATCGTCCCGGTACCGGTGCTAGCGTTAGTCCGCTGTGCTAGGCGGGGAGCTAGCGGTGCCCTGTACCCGCAATCCGCTTCAGCGGGGCTGAATTCCCTCCCGAGGTCCGTCGTCCCGGCTCCTGTTCGCGCGTCGCGGCGTTGACGATCGGGTCCTGTGCAGCGGTGGCCCGTGAACCCCGTCAGGTCCGGAAGGAAGCAGCGGTAAGCGGTCGTCACCGCGTGCCGCAGGCAAGCCTGGTTCGAGCCAAGATGCGCGGGCGTGACCGAGATGGCGTGATCGACGGAGGGTGCACAGCAGTATCCTGACCTCGTGCCCGAGCGCGCCGCCCTCTACCGCCGTTACCGCTCCCAGACCTTCGCCGAAGTGATCGGTCAGGAGCACGTCACCCGCACCCTGAAGAACGCGATCGCGAACGGCCAGGTCGCGCACGCCTATCTCCTGGCGGGCGCGCGGGGCATCGGGAAGACCTCGATCGCGCGGATCATCGCGAAGGCGGTCAACTGCCCGAAAGCGAAGAGCGGCGACCCGTGTGACACGTGCGAGAGCTGCGTCGCCATCCGCGAAGGTCGTTTCCTCGACCTCATCGAGATCGACGCCGCGAGCAATCGAGGCATCGATGAGATGCGCGACCTTCGCGAGAAGGTCCGGTTCGCCCCGTCGATGGGTCAGTACAAGGTGTACGTGATCGACGAGGCCCATCAGCTCACGAACGAGGCGTTCAACGCCCTGCTGAAGACCCTCGAGGAGCCCCCGCCGCACGTCATCTTCGTACTGGCGACGACCGAGTCGCAGCGGATCCCGGCCACCATCGTGTCGCGGACGCAGCGGTTCGATCTCCGCCGGATCCCGCACCAGAAGATGGTCCAGCAGCTCGCCGCCATCGCGAAGACCGAGAAGTGGCAGATCGATCCGGCCGCCCTGGAGGCGATCTCGCGCCATGCGCAGGGCTCGCTGCGCGATGCCGAGAGCATCCTCGACCAGGTGGCGACGTTCGCCGAGGGCAAGGTGCGCGTCGAGGACGTGGACGAGCTCCTTGGGGCGACCGACTGGGAGGAGACGAGCGCGCTGTACGACGCGATCGCGGCGAACGACGCGGCGAAGGCCGTCGGCCTGGTCCGGTCGCTCGTGGACGACGGTCGCGATCTGCGGCTGTTCGTGCGCCGGGCGATGGACCACATGCGCGCGCTCGTGCTCGTGCGGGCGTCGGACACGCTGCCCGAGACCGCGACCGAGAGCGTCGCGGCCGTGCTCCGGCGGCAGGCACCGCAGTTCTCGCTCGATCGCCTGGCGAAGATCGCCCACCGGCTCATCGAGACCGAGCAGCAGCTGCGCACCGGCGAGGGCACGCCGCTGCCACTCGAGCTCGCGCTCCTCGACCTCACCACCGAGAGTGGGACATCCGTACCCGCGCCGAAGCAGCCCGCGCCACAGGCCGCGCCGGCCAAGGCCGCGGCCGCTCCGCCGCCGCCGAGCCGCACGGCTCCGCCGGCGCCGCGATCGCAGGCCGTCGTCGATCTCGCCGAGCGGCGAGCCCAGCAGAGCAGCCCGGCCGCCGCGCCGAGCGCGGCCCGGCCGGCCGGCGCCGCGTCGCCGGGCGTGACGCTGGAGAGCGTGCGCTCGGCGTGGGATCAGCTCCTCGAGCGCGCGCAGGAGCGCAGCATCGCCAAGGCCGCGCAGCTCGTGAAGGCCGAGCCGGTCGCCATCGAGGGCGGCACCATCGTCCTCGCGTTCAGCGACGAGTTCGCGCGCCAGATGTGGGACCGCCAGCGACCCGAGCTCGAGCGCGATCTCGGCGAGCTCGTCGGGACGGCGATGCGGGTACGGTGCGTGAAGCAGCCCGCCGCCGCGGCCACGAATACGCAGCCCGCGACGGAGGACCCGATGCTCCGCGCCGCGCTCGAGACGTTCCGCAGGCCCGACCGCATCTTGGAGGTGGAGTGACATGAAGAACATCGGCGACCTGCAGCGCATGGCGCGCGAGATGCAGGCGAACATGGAGAAGGCGCAGAACGAGCTCGGCGAGCTCACGGTCACGGGCACCGCCGGGGGCGGTGCGGTCACGGTCGTCATGACCGGGACGCAGGAAGCTCGCGAAATCAAGATCAGCAAGGACGCCGTGGATCCCACGGACGTGGACACGCTTCAGGATCTCGTGCTCGCGGCGGTGAACGACGCGCTCGCGCGATCGAAGGAGCTCGCGGCGCAGAAGCTCGGCGGAGTGACCGGTGGCCTCAAGCTCCCGGGGTTCTAACGGGGCTTGACCCAGGCACTCGCCCGTCCCCTGGCGCGGCTCATCGACGAGCTCTCGAAGCTCCCCGGCGTCGGTCCGAAGACCGCGCAGCGGCTGGCGTACTACATCCTCCGCGCGCCGCTGTCGGACGCCGACGCGCTCGCGAGCGCGGTGCGCGCGGTGAAGACGGATCTCCGGTACTGCTCCACCTGCTTCAACATCGCGGAGACCGATCCGTGCGCCGTCTGCGCCGCGGATGACCGGGACCACGCGATGGTCTGCGTGGTGGAGGAGCCCCTGGACGTGCTCGCGATCGAGCGCACCGGCCAGTTCAAGGGCGTCTATCACGTGCTCCACGGCGCGATCTCGCCGGTGAACGGCGTGCGGCCGGACGACCTCAAGATCGCGCCGCTCGTGACCCGCGTGAAGGGCGGGGGCATCACCGAGCTGATCCTCGCGACCAATCCGAACCTCGAAGGCGAGGCGACCGCCATGTACATCGCCCAGGCGCTCGGCGACAACGGCGTCCGGGTCACGCGGCTGGCGCGCGGCCTCCCGATGGGCGGCGACCTCGAGTACGCCGACGAGGTGACGGTCAGCCGGGCGCTCGAGGGACGCCGGGCCCTCTAAGGAAGGAGTGCCGGTGGATCGGACCTACGTGGCCGAGAACGACGCGGAGCGCGAGCGCCTGCGGGCGCTCGTGTCGCGGTCGAGCGATGAGGAGCTCAGCCGGCCGATGCCCGGCGGTTGGACGGTCGCCGCGGTGCTCGCGCACGTCGCGCTGTGGGATGCGCGGGCCATCTACTGGCTCGACAGGTGGCGGCTCACCGGCGAGCCCACGACCTACGAGCCCGAGGATGTCGACGCGATGAACGACTCGGCCAAGCCGCTCTGTCTGGCCCTGCCGCCGCGTGCGGCGGCCGAGCTCGCGCTCCGGCTCGCGGAGGAGGCGGACGAAAAGGTGAAGGCGCTGAGCGACGCGACGCTCGCGAAGGTCCTCGCGAGGGGCAGCCCCCCGTTCAACCTGTCCCGGGCGATCCACCGCAATGAGCATCTGGACGAAATCGCCCGGTCCGCCAGCGCCTGAGGGCGGGGCGCCGGCGCGCTCGCTTCGTCGGTCGGTGGATGTCTCCAAAGACACGGAACGTCCGCCCGCCCGAGGCCTTCGGCGCGGTTGACGCGCGGCTGGATTCGTCGGTATGATGGTCATCCGCAGAAGCCCGTGGCCAATGTTCCGTTTTGGGAGGTCTGGGCACGATCTTTAACAGTTGAAAAGTGGCAGGAACGAACACAAGCGCGGACTCGTCGATATAAGCCATTCGAACTCGAAGCGATGACGACCGTTCCGAAAGGATCGGTCTCTTCTTTTGTCGGAGAGTTTGATTCTGGCTCAGGACAAACGCTGGCGGCGTGCATAAAACATGCAAGTCGAACGGACCAAAGCCCGCAAGGGCTGAGGTGAGTGGCGAACGGCTGAGTAACACGTAGGTGACCTGCCCCGAAGTGGGGGACAACTCGTCGAAAGACGAGCTAATACCGCATGTGATCACTGATTCAGTTCAGTGCTCAAAGTCGCAAGACGCTTTGGGAGGGGCCTGCGGCCGATTAGCTAGTTGGTGGGGTAATGGCCTACCAAGGCTGCGATCGGTAGTTGGTCTGAGAGGATGACCAGCCAGACTGGGACTGAGACACGGCCCAGACTCCTACGGGAGGC
>JAXDLF010000143.1:0-5524 GCA_034666765.1 Chloroflexota bacterium | reverse complement strand
TCGTAGATCCAGTCGTGCATCGCCCAGAACTTTCTCTGCGCGCCCGCGGCCTCCGCCGCTTCCGCGGCGATCTCCGCGAACGGGTGGATGGTCGTGATCGGGAAATGCCGGAACACGAAGCGGACGGTGTTGGGCTCGAGGTCGAGGATCTCCTTCACCGTCGGATGGGCGGCCCCGCAGAACGGGCACTGGTAGTCGCCGTACTCGACGAGCGTGACCGGCGCGTCGTGCGCACCGCGCATGTGATCCGTCGGGCCGACGGGCTTCACGAGGCGAGGGGCGTGGTACGTACGGGACGTCATCGCCGCGCCCCCGCGACCGGCGCCTTGAGCTCCTCGAGCGCGGCAAGGATCCCGTCGGCACCGGGATTCACGTCCTTCGGCGAGAGGTAGCTCCAGAACACGATGCCCTCGGCGTCGACGACGAACAGCGCGCGCTCGGACATGCCGGTGTTCTCGTCATACGCGCCGTAGCGGCGGGACACGGCGCCCTTCGGCTCGAAGTCGGAGAGCAGCGGAAAGCGGAGGTTGCGCTGCTTCGCCCACGCCTCGTGCGACCAGATGGAGTCGACCGAGATCCCGAAGAGCTGCGCCTCGTAGCGCTCGAACTCCGGCAGGAGCTCGTTGTAGAGCGCGAGCTGATCGGTGCACACGGGGCTCCAGTCGGCGGGATAGAAGGCGAGGACGACGGGCCGTCCGCGATGGTCGGAGAGCCGGTAGATCCTGCCGTCCGGTGTTCCCGGTAGCTCGAACGTGGGTGCGAGCGTCCCGGGGCGAAGCACACGCTCGGTGTCCTTGGGTGCGTAGGTGATCGGCATCTGGTGTCTCCCCTGCGCCGTCTCGCGCCGGCCGATGATTGCGCGTGCGATCCGCCGTGACGGTTCGTTTCCGAACGCTGCGGCGAATTTGCCTCCTGACCTCGGGCCAAGCGGCCAAGCCGGGGCCGCTCCGGTGGGCGTGGATACGATGGCCGGGTGGCTCCGCCCAGGCGCGACCGCCCGACGATGCCCAAGGGCTACATCTCGATCGAGCCCAAGGGCATGCTCACGTGGACGGCGGCCGAGCGCATCCTCAAGACGTTCCCCTACCTCTGGATCGCGACGACGGACGGCGACGGGCGACCGCACCTCGTGCAGCAGTGGGGCGTGTGGGTCGACGGGACCCTGTACTTCGAGGGCAGCGATCGCACGCGCTGGGCCCGCAATCTCGCGCGCGATCCGCGCCTTGGCTTCGGCATGCAGAACGGCGATCGCGCCGTCTACGGCGATGCGATCGTCGACATCGTCCGCGGGGTCGATCGGAAGCTCGCGACGAAGATCGCGCGGCAGTACGCGGCGAAATATGGGCGCGGGTTCAAGTACCGGCCGAAGGCGGAGCAGTACGAGAAGGGCCACGTGTTTCGCGCGCGGCCGGAGAAGCTCATCGCGTTCGACGTGAAGAAGTTCGAGACCTCGGCGGCGCGGTTCACCTTCACGGGCTGAAGCGGATCGCGATCGGCACCGGCTTGCCCGCGGCGACGACCGGCGCGTGCGGACCGCGCAGCGTGCGGATGACGTTCAGGGCGAAGAGCACCAGCGCGACGTAGGCGAGGAGGCCGGAGAGCCCGACGATCGCGTTGCCGAGCGCATCCGCGGTTTGGCCGAGCTGCGGCCCGACGCGCAGCGCGACGCCGAGGTTCGCGACCACGAGCGTCGCCGCTTGCAGTCGAGCGCTCCACAGCCGCCGGCCGAGGAACGCCGGGAGCGCGCGTGACGCCACCGAATAGATCATCAGCGTGACGAACCCAAGAGCCAGCGCGTGCCGGGCCGCCGAAACCTGGAGGTACGAGTCCGCGAAGCCCAGCGTGTTTGCCGCGACGATCGCGATCCCGACGAACGCCCACGCGAACGCGGAACGCACGCCCACGCGTGTGAGGCGGGCGTCCCCGCGCAGGGGTTGACGGGCGATGCCCGCGCCGAACACGCCGAGCGCGCCGGTCAGCGTGGCCAGACCGGCGAGCAGCAGCCACGGTCCCAGCGCGATACCGAGTGCCTGCGTGAGCACGCCCGCCAGCCAGAGCGTTCCACCGATGAGCAGCCGGCGTGGCGGTGCCGGCACGGCGGCGACGAATCCAGGGGCCAGGCGGGCCCACACGCCGAAGATCAGCGTGCTCAGTGCGCCGAGCAGCATGACCCACAGCGCCCGGTCATCGGTGACCTGATCGACCAGGATGGGTGCGGATCCCGCCATCTCGAACGAGACCAGCAGCGCGGCGATGGGAAGGGCGCAGATCCCCGCACCGATCAGCAGCTCGTCAGGTCGATGTGGATTGCGGCCCGTGACGAGCGATCGAAGTGCGCCGGCGCTGAACGCGAGCGTTCCGACAACGAGCAGGACGTCGCCGATCTGGAGCACGGTGCCCCTTCCGGGAAGGTCCGGCAGCGGTTGGGCGATGCAGCGAAGGGCGAGCCCGCCGAGCGTCCCCAGGTATGCGGCCGCCACCGCCACCGCCGGCGGCGGCGTGGACCCCCGGAAGCGCGGCAGGGCGTGCAGCCCGACGCCCATCGCGAACAGTCCGGCGAAGCCAAAGAGCTGCAGCAGGCCATGGACCTGGACGAGAGCGAGCCAGTTCGCGCCGAACACGCTGACCCCCCACACGCGGGCCAACAGCAGCCACACCCCGAGGCCGAAGCCCACGCTGAGGCCCAGCACGAGCGACGTCGCCGCAAACAGCGCGACGGCCGGCGGGCGCGCGCTAGTCGACGTGTCGCCGGGGCGCCGGCGCGCGGATCGAGATCCAGCAGCCAATTGCACTCGAGGCAGCGTACGAGGGTGGCTACTCATCGGGATACGGGGTCGTCGTCGCCGGACCGGTCGTGCTCCACTTCGCATCGATCGCGGCGCGGATCGCCTTCAGGCTCATCCCGCCCGCAAGCATTGCTTTCGTGTCGAGGGCCACCCCGACGCAAGTCCCGCAGGTGAAGCCATGCGCGTCGAGGATGACGGTGCCCGGCAGCGTCTCAGCCTTGATGAAGCAGTCGAAGTTGTCTTTGTGGCCGGCGCTGATCCCGCAGCCGCAGAAGCACGGGATGTAGCGCAGCTCAGCCTCGTGACCCGCCGCGAACGCGTACGCGTCCCGGACCGCCTGGGGCGCCTGCCTGTAGCGAGCGGGCCAGACGTTCCGCGACGGCATGGCGAGCAGCGCGTTCGGCGTCGGCAGGGTCGGCGACATCTTCGAGGCGACGGGCGCGGCGCAGGCCGCGAGCGCGGCGCCGCCGAGCGCGACGAGGAGGTCACGGCGGCGCACGTCAGGCCGACCGTGTCCGCGGGGTGGTCGGTTGGTCCATGTGCCGAAACCTAGAGAGGGCGCGGCGCCCGACCTACGGTCGCAGGTCCCGACTCGGTGGGCCGAATGGCCCTAGTGACCGCCGCGCGGTGAGCCGACGATGCGGTGGTGAATCTCATGACCGCTGACGTGCTCGCGGTTCTCGTCGCGATCGCGGTCCCGCTCGTCGCCCTGGCGGCGGTCGCGGGCCTGATCAGGGCGGTCGCGGAGCTCGAGGGATCACGTGACGAGCTCATCGAGCTCGAGTCGGGGAGGTAGGGCGATGCTCTGGAGCAAGCGCGACGACCGACGGTTCATCGATGACGGGCGCGTGGGCTGCGCGGTACGCGGAACCGACGTCGAGCTCGACGAATGCTTGGGGTGCGCGAAGCTGCGGCGCGTGGTCGAGCACGACCCGCCATTCATCGTGTGCACGGCGCGGCCGGACATCTCGCCGATCGCGGAGCTCGCGCTCTAATGGGATCGGTCACCGAGACGATCCTCCGCGAGCACCTCGTCGAGGGCGAGCTGACCCCGGGGCACGAGATCGCGATCCGGATCGACCACACCTTGACCCAGGACGCCACCGGCACGTTGGCGTTCCTTCAGTTCGAGGCCCTCGGTCTCGAGCGCGTACGCAACGAGCTCGCGGTCTCGTATGTCGATCACAACATGCTCCAGACGGGCTTCGAGAACGCCGATGACCACCGATTCCTGCAGACCGCCGCCGCCAAGTTCGGGGCGCACTTTTCGCGTCCCGGCAACGGCATCTGCCACCAGGTCCATCTCGAGCGCTTCGCCGCCCCAGGCAAGACCCTGCTCGGCAGCGATTCGCACACGCCCACGTCGGGCGGGATGGGCATGCTCGCGATCGGCGCCGGCGGTCTCGACATCGCGATGGCCATGGCCGGAGAGCCCTTCGTGATCGAGATGCCGATCGTCGTGGGCGTCCGGCTGCACGGCGCGCTCCCTCCGATGGTCTCGGCCAAGGACATCATCCTCGAGCTGCTCCGTCGGCTGACCGTGCGCGGCGGTCGCGGCCGGATCTTCGAGTACGTCGGCCCCGGCGTCGCCGGACTCTCGGTCCCCGAACGGGCGACGATCACGAACATGGGCGCCGAGCTCGGCGCGACGACGTCGATCTTCCCGAGCGACGAGCAGACCCGGCGCTACCTGCGCGCGCAGAGCCGTGAGCTCGTCTGGCGCCCGCTCAGCGCCGGCGACGACGCGGCGTACGACGAGGAGCTCGAGCTCGACCTCTCGACACTCGAGCCGCTGGTGGCGATGCCGCACTCACCCGACAACGTCGTGTCGATCGATCACGTCGCCGGTACCCCGATCCAGCAGGTGGCGATCGGCTCATGCACCAACTCGAGCTATCGGGATCTGTTGATCGCGGCGAAGATCCTCGCCGGCCGGACGATCGATCCACGCGTCTCGCTCGTGGTCAGCCCGGGGTCGCGGCAGGCGTTCCTCATGGCCGAACACGAGGGAGTCATCGAGACCTTCGTCCGAGCGGGCGCCCGGATCCTCGAGTCCGCGTGCGGACCCTGCATCGGCATGGGCCAGGCACCGGCATCGGGATCGGCGTCGCTCCGCTCGTTCAATCGGAACTTCCGTGGCCGCTCCGGGACGCAGGATGCCGAGGTGTATCTCGCGAGCCCCGAGGTCTGTGCGGCGAGCGCGCTCGCCGGTTGCATCAGCGATCCACGAGAGCTCCGGGACATCCCCGAGGTCCACGCGCTCCCCGCCGCCTACCGCATCGACGACTCCCAGATCATTCCGCCGGCCCCGGCCGGCGACGTCGAGATCGTTCGCGGCCCGAACATCGCACCGCTCCAGACCTTCGCGCCGTTGCCCGCACGCGTCGCCGGCCCCTTGCTGCTGAAGGTGGGCGACGATGTCTCGACCGACGACATCCTTCCGGCCGGCGCGGAGATCCTCCCGCTGCGCTCGAACATCCCCGCGCTGGCTCGCTTCACCTTCAGGCGCCTGGACGCGACGTTCGCGGCTCGCGCCGCGGCGGCGCCGGGCTCGTTCATCGTCGCCGGGCGCAACTACGGTCAGGGCAGCTCGCGCGAGCACGCCGCGCTGGTGCTTCGCTACCTGGGTGTCCAGGTTGTCGTGGCCGCGTCGTTCGCGCGGATCCATGCGGCCAACCTCGTGAACTTCGGAATCATCCCGCTCGTCTTCGAGGACCCCCAGGATCTCGTGCTGCTCG
>JAXDLF010000142.1:0-2777 GCA_034666765.1 Chloroflexota bacterium | reverse complement strand
TCCATGAAGTTGCCGCCCTGGATGTTGCCCTGGTCGTCGTAGTTGATCTGCTCGTAGAGCGCCGGTGCGAGTCCCATCGTGAGGCCGCCGTGGATCTGCCCCTCGACGATCATCGGGTTGATGATCGTGCCGCAGTCGTCGACGGCGACGAAGCGGCGGATCTTCACCGCGCCGGTGCCGCGATCGAGGTCGACGACGCAGATGTAGCTGCCGAACGGGTACGTGAGGTTCGGCGGGTCGTAGTAGTCGACGGCCTCGAGGCCGGCCTCCATCCCCTGCGGATGGTTCGTGTACGCGGCGAAGGCGACCTCCTGCATGGTCTTCGACTTCGCCGGTACGCCCTTGACCTGGTACTTGTAGTCCTTCCACTCGATGTCGTCGGGGCTCGCCTCGAGGAGGTGCGCGGCGATGAGCCTGCCCTTCTCCCGGATCTTCCGCGCGGCGATGGCCGTTGCGCCACCCGCGACGGGCGTGCTCCGGCTGGCATAGGTGCCGAGGCCGTACGGGGCGGTATCGGTGTCGCCCTCCTCGACCGCGATGTCGCCGACGGGGAGCCCGAGCTCCTCGGCGACGATCTGGGCGAACGTCGTCTCGTGTCCCTGGCCCTGCGACTTCACGCCGAGCCGGACCATCGCCTTTCCGGTGGGGTGCACGCGGATCTCGGCGGAGTCGAACATCTTGATCCCGAGGATGTCGAAGTGCTTCGACGGTCCGGCGCCGACGATCTCGGTGAAGCTGGAGATGCCGATCCCCATGAGCTCGCCCTTCTTGCGCTTCTCCAGCTGCTCCTTCCGGAGCCCCGCGTAGTCGATCTTCTCCATCGCGAGCTTCAGCGCCGCCGGATAGTTGCCGCTGTCGTACTCCCAGCCGAGCGACGAGGTGTACGGGAACGCCTCCGGCTGGATGAAGTTCTGCATCCGCAGCTCCGCCGGGTCGCGCTTCAGCTCGAGTGCCAGGATGTCGACCATGCGCTCGATGGTGAACGCGGCCTCGGTGACGCGGAACGAGCACCGGTAGGCGATGCCTCCCGGTGGCTTGTTCGTGTAGGCCCCATCGACCTCGACGAACGACTTCGCGAACGGATACGACCCGGTGATGATGTGGAACAAGCCGGCGGGGAACTTGGACGGGTTCGCCGCGGCGTCGAACGCGCCGTGGTCGGCGATCGTCTTCACCCGCACGGCCTGCATCGTGCCGTCCTTCTTCGCGGCGACCTCGGCGGTGATCCAGTAGTCCCGCGCGAACGAGTCGGCCTGGATGTTCTCGGAGCGGTCCTCGATCCACTTGACCGGCTTCCCGATGAGCACCGACGCGCCGATCGCCAGGACGTAGCCCGGGTACACCGGCACCTTGCCGCCGAACCCGCCGCCGATGTCCGGCGCGATGACGCGGATCTTGTGCTCCGCGAGGCCGAGGTGGCCGGCGACCAGCGCGATGACGGTGCGGATCGCGTGCGGTGCCTGCGTCGTGAGCCAGACCGTCAGCTGGCCGTCGACCTTGTCGAAGTCCGCGACGATGCCGCAGGTCTCGATGGAGGACACGTGGATCCGGGGGATGTAGATGTCCTGCTTCACGACGACGTCGGCGTCCTTGAACATCTTGTCCGTCCCGGCCTTGTCCCCGACCTCCCAGTGCCAGATGTGGTTGTCCTTCTGCTCACGGTCCTCGCGCACGATCGTCGCGCCGGGAAGGAGCGCCTTCTTCGGGTCGACGACCACGGGCAGCGGCTCGTAGTCCACCTCGATCGCGGCGGCGCCGTCGGACGCGATGTAGCGCGAGGTCGCGACGACGGCCGCCACCTCTTGGGCCTGATACAGGACGGTGTCGGTCGGAAGCACCATCTGCTTGTCCGACATGAGCGTCGGCATCCACTCGAGCTTCAGCGGAACAAGGTCCTTCCCGGTGATCACCGCGAGCACGCCGGGGATCGCGAGGGCCTTCGAGGTGTCGATGCTCTTGATCCGAGCGTGCGCGTACGGGCTGCGCGCGATGTCCATGTAGAGCATTCCCGGAAGCTTCACGTCATCGACGTAGTTGCCCCGGCCGCGGATGAAGCGCGCGTCCTCTTTGCGCTTGACGCTTTGCCCGATGCCGCCGATCTCAACGCTCATCTAGGCCTTTCCTTCCGCCGGCGCGCTCAGCGCGCGTGCCGCATGCTCGATCGAGTTCACGATGTTGACGTAGCCCGTGCAGCGGCAGAGGTTGCCGGAGATCGCCTCACGGATCTGCTGCCGCGAGGGTTTCGCGTTCCGCTCGAGGAGCGCAACCGCCGTGATCATCATTCCCGGCGTGCAGAAGCCGCACTGCAGGCCGTGCTCCTGATGGAACCCGTTCTGCACGGCGTGGAGCTTGCCGTTCTGCTCGAGCCCCTCGACCGTGGCGACGGAGCTGCCGTCCGCCTGGACCGCGAAGACGGTGCACGACTTCACCGGCCGGTTGTCCAGCATGACGGTGCAGGCGCCGCAGCTCGTCGTGTCGCAGCCGATGTGCGTCCCGGTCAGCCCGAGGTCCTCGCGAAGGAAGTGGACCAGCAGCAGACGCGGCTCGACCTCCCGGTCGTACGCCTCGCCGTTGACGGTCACCCTGATCTTGCGTGTCGTCGCCACCTTGGCCGGGGCCGGCTTCGTCTCGACAGCCATGTCTACTTCCCTCCCCGCGCGCGTGCGAGGGCGATGTGGAGCGCCCGGTCGGTGAGCACCCGCACGACGTCTCGCTTGTATTCGGCCGGTCCGCGAAGATCCGAGACGGGCTCGCATCCCGCGGCGGGCGCCGCGGCG
>JAXDLF010000141.1:0-8675 GCA_034666765.1 Chloroflexota bacterium | reverse complement strand
GACGGCGGCAAGGTACGTGAGCGTGACGAACGGCTCGATGAACGTGCGATCGGTGCCCTCCATCCCGTGCGGGTGGAAGACGAGGTGATCGCGTACCCAAAGGGAGTCGAAGCCGAGCCGATCCGCGAGCTGGGCGCCCTTGACCAGCAGATCCTGGTCGGCCTCGACGCCGAAGTGCGGCACCAGCAGGCCGAAACGAGTCGCCATGTGCGGATCTCCTTCTTCGTGTGTCAGCAGGTGTCGTGAAGAACGTGGAGGCCCCCGCAGCGTCCGCCGGGGGGGCATCCGCTCGCTACGTCCGTGCGTGACTCAGTTCAGCGGGATCCCGTTCTTCGCGTAGAAGCCACTGTCCTTGAGCTTGTTGAGGAAGCTGAGGTCCATCGCTTTCGTGACGTCGACGTTGGCGACCGCGGGGTTCACCGTCGCGAGGACGTCCCGGGGTGCCGCGAGCGCGTCGGCGGTGAACATCATCGATCGGGTGCCGTAGCCGAGGAATGCGGTGACCGCGGTGGTCGCCGCGTCCGCCTTCACCTGCGCGAAGTCCGCGAACTTCGCCGTCGCCGTGGCCGTGTCAGCCCACATCGCGTTCTGGGCCAGGAGCGTCGCGGCCACGACCGCGAGCACGGTGTTGGGGTTCTTGTCGATGAAGGAGTTGAGGGCCATCAGGCCGCTGCGGCCCCACTGGAGCTTCGCGGTCGAGAGGTCGAACACCACGTTCAGGCCCTGCGCCGTGAGGGCCGCCTTCTGGCTGATGCCGACCACGCCGCAGCCGACGGATCCGCCCTTGAGGGCGGCGATCCGGGTGCCTTCATTGCCGACCTGGGTGATCGTCGCGTCCTTCCCGGTCAGGCCGAGGCCCTTCAGGAGGAGGAGCGCCGAGCCGTGCGAGGTGCCGCCGAAGGTGCTGACCGCGACGGTCTTGCCCTTCACATCGGCCGCCGTCTTGATGTCCTTGGTGCAGAACAGGCCGTCGTCGAGCGTCGTGCTGTTCATCGCGACGATCTTGAGGGGCGTGTCGGTGACGACGGAGTTCACCGTCGTGGACGACCCGCCGACCATCATGTCGAGCTGGCCCGCGACCAGGGCCTGGAGGGCCTTGCCGTCACCCTCGAAGCCGGTCACCTCGGCCGTCAGGCCGAACTTCTGATAGAAGCCGAGCACGTCGGCCAGCTTCTCCGCGAACTGGACCGGCTCGTTCGGGGTGCTGATGCCGATCCGGATCTTCGCCAGCTCGGGCTTGGGCAGCACGTTCGGATCGGCGGCGACGCTCGACGCCGCGGACGGCGCGCTCGACGTTCCGCTGGTGCCGCCGCCGCCGCAGGCGGCGATGACCACCGTCGCGGCCAGGGCCGCGCCGAGCCAGCTGACGCGCTTTGCTGTGAACCCCATCGCTGTCACCTCACCACCGCGCCGGTTTTGCCGGCGATTCGGAGCATCCGCGAATGTAGCCGAAGCGCCTCGCAGCGTCTACAATTTGGCCCAACCCAGGTGCATCAGATGCGGACGATCGACGTCTCCGGACACCCGATCGCCCACGAGCTGCGCGGTCAGGGCGTTCCCCTGGTCCTCGTCGCCGGGACCGGATACCCGGGCGCGACCTGGCCGCCCGAGTTCGTCGAGCCGCTGCTCGCCCGGCACCGCGTCCTGATCTTCGAAAATCGCGGCACCGGATCGACGCCGGCGTCCGCCGAGCGATTCTCGACCCGGCTCTTCGCTCGCGACGCCCTCGGCCTGATGGACGCGCTCGGGCTCGAGGCCGCGCACGTGCTCGGGCACTCGATGGGCGGCCGCGTCGCGCAATGGATGGCGCTCGACCGGCCCGATCGCGTGCGCAGCCTGATCCTCGCGGCGAGCGGGCCGGGCCAGTTCCGCGACGACAGGCCGGTCACCCGCGGGATCCCGCTCGGCGCCGCGACCGAGCTCATCGAGCACGGCTACGAGCGATACATGCGGGAGCACATCGAGGCCACCTTCTTCACCCCGGAGTTCGCGGCGGCCCATCCCGAGGTCGTGCGGTGGCTGGTCGACGCGTACTGGAGCCACCGGCCGGACGTCGAGAGCTACCTCCGGCACATCGTCGCGCGGCAGGAGCACCAGACCGCGGACCGCCTCGCCGAGATCCTGGTGCCGACGCTCGTGCTCATCGGAGACCGCGATACCCAGGCGATGGGGACCGGCGTGCACACCGAGCAGTCCGATTACCTCGTGGCCCACATCCCGAACGCGACGAAGCGCGTGATCGACGGGGCCGCGCACGGCTACTTCTGGCAGCTTCCGGCCCGTACCGCCGAGCTCATCCTGGAGTGGACCGCTACGCACTGACGGGCGGGCGGAACCGCACCGGGTAGTGCAGCCACCGGGTGAATCGCTCGGTGCGGAGGTCCCGCTCGGGCGCCCGCTCCGGGTCCGGCCGGATCCCGCGCCGCGCGACGGCCTGCAGCTCGAGCGCGACCAGGCCGAAGACGTGGTCCGCCTCGACCGCGAAGTCCGGCGGGACCGGGAAGCCGCCGCCGACCGCCCGGCCCGGACATTGATGGGCCCCCGCGCCGAACGACAGGCCCCACCGAGCGACGTTCGCGTCGACGGCCCGGTCGGCGTCGAAGTCCTCGGGCCGCTCGCCGAACAGCTGCGGATCGCGGTTCGCGGTCGCGACGTCGAGGACGACCTGCGCGTCCTTCGGGATGCGCACGCCGGCGATCTCGGTCTCGGCCTCGGCGCGCCGCTTCATCTTCGGCGTCGTCGGCCGCAGCCGGAGCGTCTCCTGGACGACCCGCTGGGCGAAGAGCTGGTCCGCGGCAAGGCGCTCGATGACGTCCTCGTGATCGGCGCGCGGGAACATGAGATCGCAGGCGTTCACGAGGGTCTGCGCGCTCGTGTGGGTGCCGCCCTGCAGGTACGTGGCGACCTCGCGGACGATCCGGCCGTCGTCGAGCTCCAGCGCCGGATCCTGCCGATGGAGCAGCAGCACGGTCAGGATGTCCTGGGGCAGCTCGCTCTCGGCGAGCTCGCCGCGGCGGACGCGGTCGATGAGCGCCTGCCGCGCCGCCCAGGCCGGGCGGACGAACTCGCGCTCGAAGTCGGCGTACGCCCGGCGGACGAGCGCCCGGACCGCATCCGGGTCCTTCGCGTCGAGGATCGCGCTGCCCTGCGAGAACACGTCGACGTGGTGCACGAGCGCGCGGAGATCGTCCAGCGACCCCGCGTCGTACTCGATCCCGGCACGGCGCGCGGCCAGCACCACGCTGAGGAGCTCGCCGATCGGGAAGAGATCGACGCGCTCGGCGTCGATGAGCACGTCCAGCAGCGCGTTCATCACGCGCGGGAAGAGCTCGCGCTCGTAGAGGCGAAGCACGTCGGCGCGGAACTGCGTGTTCTCGATCCGCCGGCGGGCGCGATGCGTGGACCCGTGCGAGATGCTGACGATGCCGCTGCGGATGTTGCCGTCCTCATAGGACCGCTTGTCGAAGCTGCGCGAGAGGTTCGGGTCGAACAGTGCCGCGCGAATGTCCTCGTACCGATCGAACACGATCGTGGCGGAGAACGCGGTCAGCAGTCCGGTGTCGCTCATCGCCCGCCCGCGTCGCCGGGGATCGGATCCCCGTTCGCGTCGGTCACCTCGATGGCCCGCGTCGGGCAGCCGCCGCGGGCGCGCGCGAGCGACGCCCACGCGGCGGTCGCGGCGCCGGCGAGCGGCACGGAGACGCCACGCGATTCGTCGATCCGGAAGGCGCTCGGGAGGAGCCGCACGCACTCGCCGGAGCCGATGCAGAGCTCGGGGTCGACGGTCACGTGCGCCGGCATCGAATCAGACCGACGGCGCCGCGGCGGGCTCGGGCCCGGCCGACACCCCGAGGCCCCGCCACGTCGACCGCACGGCGTAGAGGCCCAGCGGCACGAGGGCCAGCGCGGCCAGGCACGCGGCCGGCACGCCGAAGCTCGCGGCGATCGCGCCGGCCGCCAGCGCCGTGAACGGGCGGTTCCCGAGGTGGGCCATCTGGTGGATCGACATCAGGCGGCCCCGGATCGCGTCGGGCACCTCGGTCTGGAGGGCGCCGGTCACGATCGGGAAGCAGAGGGAGAAGCCCATCCCGATCGCCGCGACGCCGGCCGCGGCGAGCGGAAGCGTCGTCGCGATGCTGACGACGACCAGACCGACGGCCTGCAGCGCGAATCCGGCCACGGGGATCCGCCGCGAGATGTCCCAGCGGCGGAGCGGGATGAACACGAGGAGCCCGATCGCGGATCCGGCGCTCTGCGCCGCGACGATGAGGCCGGTCTCGGTGCTCGGCGCGCCGAGGCGCTGGGACACGAGCACGGGCGCGGTCGTGCGGACCACTTCGAGGATCGCGCTCGTCGACACGACCGCCAGCAGCGCCGACACGACCCACGGCTGCGCCCGAACGTACGCGCCGACGCCCTGGCGGACCGCGGCCGACCCGGCACGCGCGGCACGCGACACGCCGCGTCCGAGTCCGCGGCGGTAGAGGTAGGCCATGGCGAGGATCGGCCCGACGAATGTCGCCGCGTTGATCGCGAACGCCCACGCGTAGCCGCCACTGGCGAGGATGAGCGTCGCCAGGATCGGCCCGCCGATCTGGCCGGCGATGAACTGCAGCGTGTTGAGGCCGACGGCCTCGGCCAGCTGCGCGCGCGGCACGAGCGCCGGCAGGATCGCGATCATCGCCGGCTTGGCGATGCTCCACGAGGTCTGCAGCGCGAACGCCGTCGCGATGACCTGTAGCTCGGACGCGCCTCCGGCCGCGACGGAGATCGCGAGCGCGGAGGCGAGCAGGAGCGAGACGGACTGCGTCGCGACGACGATCGTGCGACGGTCGAAGCGATCCGAGAGGATGCCGCCGGTGACGGAGAACAGGAGGATCGGAAGGAACGTCGCGAAGTTCAGCAGGCCGACCGCGAATGCCGACCCGGTGCGGTCGTAGATGAAGACCGAGCCCGCCACGTTCTGGAGCCAGGTCCCGATGTTCGACAGCATTCCGCCGGCCCAATAGACGGCGAACGCCTGATGGCCGAGGGGGCCGAGCCGCGCCGCGATGGAGCGGCCGCTCAAGGCCGCACTCGCCTCGCGCGCGCCGAACCGGAGTCGTCAGCCATCCGCACGTTCTTGCATACAATCTACCGGCGCCGGGGTATGCGGCGCGCCATCACTCCTTTAATGGAGTGACCCGACGATCGCGCGGGCTGCCGGAGGAGGGTCGCGGACATCAGCACCAAAGTGACGCCGATCGCCCACGCGACCGCCGAGTCCCGCAAGGAGCAGCTGGATCGCATCATCGCGACCAACGCCGCGAAGGACCTGACGGCCCAGGACCTCGTCCTCGGCTCGATGCGCGAGGCGATCCTCACCGCGGCGCTCCCGCCCGGGACGCGGCTGCGGCAGGAGAAGCTCGCGGAGCTCTTCGGCACGAGCCGCATCCCGGTGCGCGAAGCGCTGCGGGCGCTCGAGTACGAGGGCCTCGTGAGCTCGCTGCCGCGGCGCGGCTTCACCGTGACCGAGCTCGACGCCGACGACATCGAGGAGGTCTACGACCTGCGGATCCTCCTCGAGAGCCACGCCGTCCGGCTCGCCGTGCCGCTCATCACCGATGAGGACCTCCAGATCCTCGAGGCGCTGTACGCGGAGATGGTCGCCGCCGCATCCGGGGACGATCAGCTCGCGGCCCGCGAGCGCTTCTACAGCCGCCTGTACTCGACCACCGGACGGCCGCGGCTGGTCGCCCAGATCCTGCGGCTCCGGCAGGAGATCGCGCGGTCGCTGCGCTGGCCGACGCTGCAGCACGCTCCCGAGTACCACGACCGCTTCTTCGAGGCGATCCGCGCCGGCGATGCCGACGGCGCGGCCGCGCAGCTCGCGAGCCACTACCGCCGCGTCGCGATCCTGATCCGGCGGTACCTGCGCGACGCATCGGTCAAGGACCGGGTCACCGCCACCGCGGATGCGGTGATCGATCGACCCGCGACACGGCGGACCGCCAAGTGAAAGAGGGAACGACGATGCGGCTGACGGGGAAGACGGTCATCGTGAGCGGCGCGGCCCACGGCATCGGTCGCGCCTACAGCGAAAAGCTCGCGTCGGAGGGCGCGAACGTGGCACTCCTCGACATCGACGCGACGCGCAACGAGGAGGTCGCCGCGGGCATCCGCGCGTCGGGCTGCAAGGCGATCGCGATCGAGACCGACGTCCGCGACTTCGCGGCGTTCAAGCGCGCGGCCGACCGGACGGCGAAGGAGTTCGGTGCCGTGAACGGCATCGTGAACAACGCCGGGATGCTCAACGTGATCCCGATC
Organism: Chloroflexota bacterium; assembly: GCA_034666765.1. Taxonomy (GTDB): domain Bacteria; phylum Chloroflexota; class Limnocylindria; order P2-11E; family P2-11E; genus UBA4735. The sequence goes on along the minus strand of JAXDLF010000141.1, from coordinate 2,369 downwards.
ACGCGCTGCAATTTCGAGGACATCCCCGACGCCGAGTGGGACGAGTCGTTCCGGCTGAACACGAAGGCCGCGTGGCACGGGTGCAAGGCGGCGCTCCCCCATCTCAAGGCCGCCGGCGGCGGCAGCATCGTGAACATCGCGTCCAGCACGGTGTTCCGCGGCGTCCCGACCCGCGCCCACTACGTCGCGTCGAAGAGCGCGCTCATCGGATTCAGCCGGACTCTCGCGAAGGAGCTCGGGAGCTACTGGATCCGGGTGAACGTCGTCTGCCCGGGCAGCACCCTGAGCGAGGAGGATCCGAACGAGGAGACGATCGCGATGCGCGAGGCGCCGGTGAAGGTCCGCTGCCTTCCGCGCGTCGAGCGTCCCGCCGACCTCGTCGGGACGATCGCGTTCCTCATGTCCGACGACAGCGCCTTCATCACCGGGCAGACCCTCCTGGTCGACGGCGGGAGCGCCTTCAATTAGCTGACCGGGGCCCCATTCAACGAATCTCGGGCCGCCACACCTCGAAGCGCCGCTCGATCAGCCGGACGGCCTCGCCGATCGCCACGCCGAACAGGCCGAGCAGCACGATGCCCAGCATGACCCTCGAGGTGTCGAGGAACACGCCGTACAGGCTGATGTAGTAGCCGAGGCCCTCGTTCGCGGCGAGGAATTCGGCCGTGATGACGCCGACGAGGGCGCGGCCCGCCCCGATCCGGACGCCGGTGAGGATGAACGGGAACGTGCTCGGCAGGACGACCGAGCGGAACGCGAGCCAGCGCGACGCGCCGAAGCTGCGGGTGATGTCGAGGTGCCGCTCCGCGACCGACTGGACTCCGGCCACGGTGCTGACGACGACGGCGAAGATCGTGAGCAGGAAGACCACGATGAGCTTCGCCTCGAGGCCGATGCCCGCCACGAGGATGATGAGCGGGACGATGGCGACCTTCGGCGTGGCGTTGATGCCCGAGAGCAGGACGCTCGCGAAGTAGTCGACCCGGCGGAACGTACCGATCAGCAGCCCGAGCGGGATCCCGATGACCAGCGCCAGCACGAAGCCGTAGCTGAACTCGGCGAGGCTCGTCGTGATGTGCGGCCAGATCGTGCCGTTCCCGAAGTCTGTCGTCGCCGCCTTCCAGATGAGGGTCGGCGAGCTCAGCAATGACTTCCGGAAGATGCCGGTGTTGCTGGCGACCTCCCACAGCACGCTGATGCCGACGAACCCGAGCACCCCGAAGACGATGCGCTCGTTCGCCGCGCCGATGCCCGCGATCCGCCGGAGACGCGGCCCGTCGAAGAACGCGATTCGCCCGAGTCTCGCGGCCACGTCAGGCGCCGACCGGCTGCGGGGTCGCCACGCGCGCCTGCTGCTGGCTCGCGATGAGGCGCCAGATCTCGTTTTCGTACAGGCCGAACTCCGGCGTCCGCTTCACGTCGAGCTGGCGCGGCCGCGGGAGGTCGATGCGGATGTCGGCGATGATCCGGCCGGGGCGAGCGGCCATCACGATGACGCGATCGCTGAGATACACGGCCTCGTCGATCTGGTGGGTGACGAACACGACCGTCTTCTTCGCGGCGTTCCAGATGCGCAGCAGCTCGGCCTGCATGACCTCGCGGGTCTGCGCGTCCAGCGCGGCGAACGGCTCGTCCATCAGGAGGATCGCCGAATCGACCGCGAGCGCGCGGGCGAGGTTCGCGCGCTGCTGCATGCCCCCCGAGAGCTGGTAGGGGTACTTGCCGGCGAAGCCCTGCAGCCCGACGAGGTCGATGAACGGAAGCGCGCGCGCGCGGGCCTCGCGCCGCGACACGCCTGCGCACACGAGGCCATAGGCGACGTTGTCGACGACCGAGTACCACGGGAACAGCGCCGAATCCTGGAAGACCATCGCGTCCTCGCGGCCCTTGCCCGCGCTGCGCAGCGTGATCTCACCCGCCGTCGCCTTGAGCAGGCCGTTCACGATCTTGAGGAAGGTCGACTTGCCGCAGCCGCTCGGGCCAAGGAGACTCACGAACTCGCCCTCGCCGACGTCGAGATCCATGGTCTCGATCGCGACGAGGGTCGAATCGGCGGTCCGGTCCCGGTACTCCATGTGGACGCCGCGCGCGCTCAGCGCGAGATCTGCGCTCATTGCCCTTCCTCCACCTCGTGGGTCGGACGCCAGCGCTGGAAGTAGCGCTCGAGGTAGCCGACCCCCTCCGTCGCGACGATCCCGATACCCGTGAAGATCAGCACGCCGAACAGCAGGCGGTCGCTGCGGAGCGCGTCGGCGGACTTGTCGATCATCACGCCCAGACCGTCGGTCTGCGCGTAGAGCTCGGCCAGAATGACGCCGATGAGCATCCGGCCGATCGCGATGCGTACGCCGGTGATGATGAACGGCACC
>JAXDLF010000140.1:0-5740 GCA_034666765.1 Chloroflexota bacterium | reverse complement strand
CGCCCACACGTCGATGCGATCGTCCGTCGTGATGTTGCCGCCCAGCGCGCGCAGATATCCGGCAAGCGCATCGGCGATCTTCTGCGACCCGCCACGCGGCATCGGCCATCCAACGGCGTGGGCGGAGAGTCCGAGCATGAGCGCGAACGCCGTCGTGAACGGCGCGTCCAACGGCAGGAACGAGTGCGCGGCGAGTCCCGCGAAGAGCGCCCGCGCCGGTTTCGTGGAGAAGAGCCGCGCGGTCGTCGTCGCCGGGAACATCGCCGGGATCCCGAAGCGCGCGAGCAGGAACGGATGGCGCGGCAGGTGGAGCATCGGACGCATCACCTCGCCGAGCAGCTCGTCCCAGCGCGCGACGAGCGGACCGACGAGCCGCGTGTACGCCGCGGCATCGGCACCGAGGCCGGTGGCCGTCTCAGCGACCGAGCGGTGAAGGATCGCGGCCGTGCCGTCGTCCAGCGGGTGCGCGAGGGGTACGTCGGGATGGATCCACTCGAGGCCGTGCTCTTTCAGCGGCAGGGTGCGGAAGTACGGCGACCCCGCGCCGAGCGGATGGATCGCCGAGCACAGGTCGTTGACGAATCCGGGCAACGTGAGCTCGGCACTGCGGGTGCCGCCGCCGATGGTGGGCTCGGCTTCGTGGACCCGAACCCGAAGCCCCGCGCGCGCGAGCTCGATCGCCGCCGCCAGCCCGTTCGGCCCGCTCCCGATGATCTCGGCGTCGGTCACCGGCAAGCCTTTGCCGAACGAATCAAACGGGTCAGCGGACGCATTCCATGGGAGGAAGCATGCTCCGACCGGCGACCACGGGTCTCGCGACCGCCTTCTTCCGCTTCTACCTCCTCGACACGCTGAGCAGCGCGCCCGCGCGGCCGGCCACGATCCTCGCTCGCGTCACGGCGGAGAAGCTGCCATTCGCGTCAGGGGCGTTCGGGCGCGCGTTGCAATCGCTGCTCGAGGGCGGTCACCTCACGCCGGCGCGCGACGGGATGGTCGCGCTCACCGCGCTCGGCGCGGCGGAGCGCATGGCCGAGCGCGAACGCTGGTCGGCCGTCATGCCGAGCGTCATGCGGCTGCTCGGGGATGTCGCGCCGCGGCCGGCGGCCGCGATCGCGGAGACCACCCCGCCCTACCGCGCGAGGATCGCCGACGCGTATGCCGAGCGCGTCCTCGTCGCGTACGTCCGCGATCGGGTGGCCTCCGCGCGCGAAGGCGGCCGGCCCTTCTGCGTCGTCCTCGTCGCGATCGGGATCGAGCACCCGAACGAGGCGACGCGGCGCGCGATGGTGCACCGCGCGATCCGCGCGTCGCTCGGCGGCGCGACGACGCTGTTCGGCGGCGACGTGACCGCGTTCCGGTACGGCGACGAAGGGATCGCGCTCGTCGCTCCGCGACCGGACGACACCCATCTGGCGACGCTCGCTCGGGCGCGTATCGACGAGCTCGTGCGGTCCATGACAGCGAGCGTGCGAGCGTTCGGTGGAGCGAGGTCGCACGTGCACGCCGGCGCGGCGACGTGGACCCCGGAACGCGGCACCACGGGCGCATTGCTTCGCGCGGCGGAGGATTCGCTCCGCAGCGACAGCGAGGTGATCTCGGCGGCGTAACTGGTACGCCGTCGCCACTATCGAATCCACCGCAGACGCGCACCCTTTGGGGAGATGGGATGGGTTGGTCGCGGCTGCTGTTTGATCGCGCTCGCTGCGACGGCGGGCTGTGCCGCGCCCACGACAACACGCGACGGCGGCGTGGCCGCGGTGCCCGCGGCACTGGTCGCGGTGTCGACGCCGACCACTCCACCGAGCCGCGCAACGGCGATCCCTTCCGCCGCGGTCGGCGCGCCCACCTCGACCTTGGTCGCCGCGACGCCGGCGCCGGTCACGCCCGCTCCAATCGTCGTGCCCGCGGTGACATTGCCACCGGTCACATTGCCGCCGGTCACATTGCCACCGGTGACGCTTCCGCCGACGGTTCGCCCGGCGACCCTGCCTCCGGTGACCGTGCCGCCGGCCGCGCCGCTGGTCGCCGGGTTCAACCCGCTGAGCTACATCGGACAGGGCGACGCCTACAACTGCCCGAACTTCGCCAGCCAGGCCCAGGCCCAGGCGGTCCTGCGCGCCGATCCACACGATCCGAATCGTCTGGATACGGACAAGGACGGCATCGCCTGCGAGAGCAATCCCAGCCCGAAGGACCTGAACCCCGTCCCACGCTAGCCTCGCGGCATGGCCGAGCCGACGCTTCCCGAACAGGTCACGAAGCTCTACGACCTCATCGGTGGCTTTCACGCCACGCATCTACTGGAGATCGGCCGCGAGCTCGGGGTGTGGGAGGCGATCACCGCGACGCCGGGCATCACGTCCGACGCGCTCGCGGCGCGGCTCGGGACGGACCCCTTCTACACCGGCGTACTCGTCCGCACGGCGTTCGCGTTCGAGCTCGTCGAGCGCCGCGGCGATGGCTGGCGCATGGCGCCGCACTTCGATCAGATCCTCGGTACCCCGGGTGCGACCTTCTACCTCGGCGGCGCGGCCCGGACCCATCAGGTCGTCGCCGAGGACTACGCGGACTACCCGAAGCGCTTCCGCGAAGGCATCCGGGTCCCCTACCAGCAGCACAGCAAGGAGTTCATGGAGGTCGTCGCGGCCGGCCTTCAGTCGCTGCCCAGGATCTTCACCGAGCTCGTCCTCCCGAAGCTGCCGGCACTCCAGGCGCGCTTCGAGTCGGGCGCGCGCGTGCTGGACGTGGGCTGTGGCGCGGGCTGGGCGCTCGTCCAGCTCGCGGAGCGCTTCCCGAAGGTCACGTGCGTCGGCGTCGACAACGAGCCCTATTCGATCGAGCTTGCCAACCGGCTCATCGCGGAACGGAAGCTGACTGCCCGCTGCGAGGCGAGGTTGATGGAGGCGCAGCGGCTGGCTGAGGACGGCGCGTACGACGTGGCGACAAGCTTCCTCGTGATCCACGAGATCGACCCGAAGGACAAGGCCGCGGCCTTCGCGGCCGTCGCTCGCGCGCTCAAGTCGGGCGGCAAGTTCGTGATCTTCGACGAGACCTACCCAGCCAGCGATGGCGAGCTGCGGAAGATGCCGGCGCGCTTCGCCGCGCTGGCCCAGTGGTTCGAGCTCACCTGGGGCAACCGGCTGAACACGAAGCCGGAGCTCGCCGAGCTCTGCGCCGGCGCCGGCCTCCGGCTCGCGGATGAGACGACGTTCTCGCGCTTCTACATCGGCGTCGCCGAGAAAAGCTAGACGAGCGGTCCCACCGTCACGGCACCGAGGTTGCGCTCGCGCTCGGCCTTCGTCGGCCTCCCCCGTCGCTCGATGTAGCTGGCGAACGGCACGTAGTGCGGGTTCGCGCAAAGCGTCGTGCCCAGGATCGTGAACGGGTGGGTCTCGATGCCGGCGAAGATCAACACCGACCCCGGGAGCTTTTCGGTGTTGTACGTGCAGACGACGACGGCGGGGTAGCTCTTCACCGCCTCGGTCACCTTCGCCTCGAACACCATGAGATCCTCGGTCTCCGGCCAGTCCATGTCCCCCCAGCCGATGAAGCCGAGGAAGCGGATGAGCGTCGCGCCGCGCGCGACCGTGGCATCGAGCGCCGCCGCGATGCCGCCGAGCAGCGCCTCGGGATCGCGGTTGCCATTCACGAGCACGATGCGTCCGGCCTCCAGGTCCGCCGCCACGTCGCGAGCGAAGTCCTGGCCGATGTAGCCAAGGACCTCCTCCAAGCGCTCCTGCTTCCCAAAGAGCACCGCGACCTGGCCGGGTTCGTCGAGCGTGTGCGCGAGGAAGCCGAGCCGCTGGCGCAGCTCGTCGTCGCTCGAATAGAAGAGGCAGATGTGGATCGGCACATCCACCTCCAGCTCGGCGAATCCGAGCGGCGCCCGCCCTGTTGCCGGCCCGTCGATCAGGTGCGTCATCCCAAGCGTCTCCCCGCGGTCTCGTATTCGGCCCCATCGCGCACGAACCGTCCCTGCGCCTCCGCGACGCGCCATGCCGGACAGACGAAGCCGAATCCCGCGGTGAACGCGGACTCGGGCCGCTCCGGTAGCGCGACCCCCATCCGGCGAAGGCCGTAGAAGGTGTGGCAAAGGGGCAAGCCCACGATATTGGAGTAGCAACCGTCGTACCAGGCGACGAGCCGTCCGCCCGCACCTTGCAGCGCGTAAGCGCCGGCCTTGTCGAGCGGTTCGCCGGTCGCGACGTACGCGCGGATGCCCGCGTCGTCGGCCGGCCGCATCGCGACGGCGGACCGCACGCCGAACGTGAGCCGGCGCCCGGCGGCGCCGATGAGCGCGACCTCGGTGCGCACGACGTGCGCCCGGCCCGCGAGCCGATGGAGCATGGCCACCGCGTCCTCGGCATCGGCCGGCTTGCCGATGCGCTCGCCGTCGAGCTCGATCATCGTGTCCGCCGCGAGCGTCACCGTGCCCGGGCGGGCGACCGCTCCAGCTTTGGCCAGCGCCGGCCGCGCCGCGGCGCGCTCGTCGACATCGGCCGGAACGACCTCGAACGGCGCGCCGAGCAGCGCGAGGAGCCGGCGCCTACGTGGGGATCCCGAGGCCAGCCGTATCATCTACCTAGGTATGCCTACAAAGAAACCTAGGAAGACCGCGCAGGAGCCGCTGCGGATCGGCCAGGCCGCCGAAGTGCTCGGCGTCTCGGTCGACACGATCCGCCGCTGGGCCGAGGACGGGTCGCTCAAGACGACGCGCTCGAGCGGCGGCCAGCGCCTCGTGTCCGCCGCGGAGGTCCGCAGGCTGCTCGGCGCGCGCCGGAAAGCCGCGCCCCAGAGACCCATCGCCGCCCAGTCTGCCCGGAACCGCTTCCCGGGCGTCGTGACGAGCGTCGAGGTCGATCGCGTCGCCGCGGTGGTGGAGGTGCAGTCCGGGCCGAACCGCCTGGTGAGCCTGCTCACGGCCGAGGCCGTTCGCGAGCTCAAGCTCGCGCCCGGTGTCCAGGTCATCGCCGTCGTCAAAGCCACGAACGTCATGATCGATCTGCCTTCATGAAGCGGGTGATCGCCGCCCTGATCGGGTGTGCGGTTCTGCTGGCGGGGTGCGGCGGGCCGCAACCCGCGGCACCAAGCCCGCCGGCACGACCCGAGCTCCTGCTCGCGACGACGACGAGCACCCAGGACAGCGGCCTGCTCGACGTGCTCATCCCCGACTTCGAGAAGAAGACCGGCTACAAGGTGAAGACCTCGGCGGTCGGCACGGGCGCGGCGCTCGCGATCGGGGCTCGCGGCGACGCGGACGTCGTCCTCGTGCACGCGCCGTCGCTCGAGCAGGACTTCATGCGGCAGGGCAACGGCGACCGCCGGCTCTTCGTCATGCACAACGACTTCATCGTCGTCGGGCCGCCCGCCGATCCCGCGAAGATCACGGGCAAGGGCGTACTCGACGCGCTGCGCGCGATCGCCGCGGCCCAGTTCACGTTCATCTCGCGCGGCGACAACTCCGGGACCGACGTCCTCGAGAAGTCGCTGTGGAAGCAGGTCGGCATCACCCCGGCGAAGCCGTGGTACGTCGAGGCGGCGAACGGCATGGGCCAGACGTTGCAGATCGCCTCCGAGAAGCGGGCGTACACGATCACCGACCGCTCGACGTACGTCGCGCGCAAGGCGGCCCTGGACCTCGGCATCGTGGTGGACAAGGACCCGCCGCTCCTGAACTACTACCACGTCATCACGGTGAGCCCGACGAAGTTCCCCAGGGTGAACAGCGCGGGCGCGAATG
>JAXDLF010000139.1:0-3430 GCA_034666765.1 Chloroflexota bacterium | reverse complement strand
GATTCCGCGGGCGCGGCAGGCCGTGCGCGATGACCGTGGACTCGAGGGCGACGACCCTGCGGCGCGCGTCGATCGCTTCTTTGACGCCCGTGCCGAACGCGAGCTTCATGCCGGGTTGCGGTGCCCGCCTTCGCCCGACTCGCCCGCGAGCAGCTCGATCGCGTGCGCGAGGACGGGGATCAGGACCTCGATCGATTCCCGCGCGGCCTTCGGTGAGCCGGGGAGGTTCACGATGAGCGCCTGGCCGAGCGTGCCGGCGAGGCCGCGCGACAGCATCCCGTGCGGCGTCTTCGTCAGCGAGTACGCGCGCAGGGCTTCGGCGATGCCGGGCACCTCGCGATCGATCACCCGCCGCGTCGCCTCGGGGGTCATGTCGTTCGGCGACAGGCCGGTCCCGCCGGACGTGATGACGACGTTCGCCTTCTGGGAGGCCTCGCGGATCGCGTTGCCGACGGGCGTGACGCCGTCGGACACGAGCTTCGTGTGGACGACCTTGATGTTCGCGGCCTCGAGCGCCTCGCGGATGGCGGGGCCGCTCTCGTCGACGCGCTTCCCGGCCGCGCCCTTCGTGCTGATCGTGATGACGGCCGCTCGCAGGACGGTCATTCCGCGGTGTACGTGCCGGTCTTGCCGCCGGACTTTTCGACGAGCCGGATGTCGGTGAGCCGCGCGCCGCGCTCGACGCTTTTCAGCATGTCGTAGAGCGTGAGGCCGGCGATGGCCACCGCCGTGAGGGCCTCCATCTCCACCCCCGTCGGCCCGGTCGTCGCCGCGAGGGCCTGGATCGCGAGGCCCTCGTCGGTGAGCTCGACGTCGACGGCGAGGTGGGTGAGCGGCAGGGGATGAGTCAATGGGATGAGGTCGCTCGTCTTCTTCGCGGCCATGATCCCGGCGATCCGGGCGGCCGCGATGACGTCGCCCTTCTTGGTCTTGCCGTCGCGCACGAGCGCAACGGTCTCGGGCGACACGCGCAGCAGCCCGCGCGCGACCGCGCGGCGATCGGTGTCCGGCTTCTCCCCGACGTCGACCATGCGCGCCGCCCCCTTCTCGTCGAGGTGGGTGAGCTTCTTCATCAGTGATCCTCCGGGAGATCGGTGCGGATGACCGTCACCGCCGCGCCGCGATCGAGGTGCTGCACCGTCTCCGGTACCTCGATGAACGAGTTCGCCAGCGCCATCGAGCGCAGGATGCCCGACCCCTGCGGGCCTGTCGTACGCACCGTAGCGGTCAGCGGGTCGTAGATCCCGCGGGCGAAGAAACGCAGGCCGGGCGGGGTATCGAGCGTGTCGTCGAGGGTCGCGGTGACCCGTGGGCGGTGGAGCAGCGTGCGACCGGCCATCTTGAGCAGCGCTGGTCGCACGAAGAGCTCGAATCCGAGCAGCGCGGACACCGGATTTCCCGGGAGTCCGAAGATGGGCTTGCCCGCGATCTCGCCGAACGCGAGCGGCCGCCCCGGGCGGATCGCGATCGACCAGAAGTCCATCGAGCCGAGCTCGTCCACCACCGGCTTCACGTGATCGTGGTCGCCGACCGACACGCCGCCGCTGGTCACGATGACGTCGGCCTGCTCCGCTGCCGCGCGCAGCGCGCGGCGCAGGTCGGCCGCGGTGTCGCGGACGATGCCGATCGGCAGCGGGCTCGCGCCGACCGTCCGCACCGCGCTCGCCAGCGAGTAGCGGTTCGCGTCGCGGATCTGGCCCGGCCCGAGGTCCTCGTCGAGCTCCGCGAGCTCGTCTCCGGTCGACAGCACCGCGACGGTCGGCCGCCGCACGACGGTCACGACCGTGTGCCCGAGGGTGGCCAGCACGCCGACCTCGGCCGCCCGCAGGACGGTGCCGCGCCGCAGGATCGTCTCGCCGCGCTTCAGATCCTCGCCGGCCGCGCGCACCGACGTGCCGGGCTTCGTCGGCACGGTGACCGTGACGCGGTCGGCGCGGTTGTCGGTGTCCTCGACCCGGACGACCGTGTCGGCGCCGTCCGGCATCGGCGCGCCCGTCATGATCCGCATCGCCTCGCCCGCTCGGACGGCGCCCGTCGGGGTCGCGCCGGCCGCGATGTCGCCGGCGACGCGCAACGTCACCGGTGCGGTCGTCACGTCCGCGCCGCGCACGGCGTATCCGTCCATCGCCGAGTTGCGGAACGGCGGCACGTCGCGGTCGGCGACGATGTCCACGGCCAGCGTCGCGCCGAGCGTGTCGAGCAGCGCGAGGCGTTCGATCGGCAGCTCGCGGACGCGCGCGAGGATGCGCTCCAAGGCCTCGTCGACGGAGAGGGTGCGCGCCGCGGTGCGAGCGGAGGACGCGCTGACGGGCATGGAGCGAGTCTAGTTAGTGACGGATGCGCGGCAGCAGGTGCGGGACCGTCGCCTTGAACGACGCGAACACCTCGTCGCCCGGAACGAGGGCCATCTCGCGCGCCGACTGGCGGGTCACGTTCGCGATCAGCGGGAAGCCGCAGTCGAGGACGAGGCGGGTGCGCCGGCCGATCGGCTCGATCCGCATGATCCGCGCGGCGAAGCTGTTCCGCGCGCTCAGGCTCACCGGCTGGCGCGCGATGACGACGTCGTCCGGACGCAGGCACATCAGCGGGAAGTCGTCTCCCGGCGGCGGCGGCTCGGTGATCTCGACCTGCTGGTCCGCGATCCGCAGGAACGTGAGCTCGTCCGTCGCGCGCTCGACACGTGCCGGAAGGACGTTCTCGACCCCGACGAACGCCGCGACCTCCGGATCGCTGGGCAGGCCGAAGACCGCCTCGGCGGTGTCGAGCTGCCGGAGCTCGCCGTTCATCACGACACCGATGCGATCGGCGAGCGAGAGAGCCTCGTCCCGATCGTGCGTCACCATGACCGTCGTCACACCGCGCTCGCGCAGCACGCGTGCGAGGTCCGCGATGAGCGTCTCACGCGTCGGCGCGTCGAGCGCGCTGAACGGCTCGTCGAGGAACAGGATCTCGGGATCGGTCGCGAGCGCCCGCGCGATGCTGACCCGCTGGGCCTCGCCGCCGGACAGGCCGATGGCCGACCGGTCCGCGAGCTGGCCGACCCCGAGCCGCGCCAGCTCGGTCTCGGCGCGCGCGTGCCGATCGCGCCTGCCGACCCCGCGGAGCGCAAGGCCGAGCGCGGCGTTCTCCCGCACCGAGCGGTCCAGCAGAAGCGGGCGCTGGAAGACCACGCTGATGTGGCGGCGGTACGCGCCGGCATCGCGCACCGGCGCGCCGCGGTAGCGCAGATCGCCGTCGGTCCGCACGAGGGCGGCGAGTCCGAGGACGAGCGAGCTCTTCCCGGCGCCGTTCGGCCCGAGGATCGCGAGGTGCTCGCCCTCGGCGAGATCGATCCGCGCGGCGTGCGCGACCCGGCGATCCCCGCGATACGCGACCAGATCACGGGCCTCGAGCATCAGGCCGGCCGCCGGCGCTGCTGCGCGTACGTCGT
>JAXDLF010000138.1:0-6904 GCA_034666765.1 Chloroflexota bacterium | reverse complement strand
GCGCGCGCCGAGGACGATGACCCGCCTCAGGCGATCCGCCGCCCGAACACGACGAGCCAGGGGACGAAGAGCGCGAACAGCGCGGCGGTCAGGACCCGGCTCGCGTCATCGCTTCCGATCGCCGCCGCGAGCGCGAGCCCGATGCCGAGAATCCATACCGCCCACGACCACCACACCAGCCAGCGGGGAAGCCCGCGCGTCAGCGCGGTGAGCAGGCCGCCGGCGACGCTGTAGAGCCCGTTCGCCACGATCCCGCTCAGCCGCAGCGGGGCCGCGACGTCGAACGGGCGTCCGGGCTCCCACGAGATGAGCCGGGTCTCGGCCACGATGTCCGCGACGACGCCAAGCGCCGCGAGGGCGACGGCGATGCGCGCCGAAGCGGGCCACCCGAGCCGCGTGGCCCACCATCGGAAGAACGCGAGCAGCGAGATGGCCGCGGCGATCCAGACCGCCCAGCCCGCGCGCCACTGTGCAAGGTGCACCGCCACGTACGCCGCGTGCGCCGCCGCCGGCGCGAGCGACACACCGGGGGCCAGCACCGTGCCGAGGAGGATCGCCGCCGCGCCGTTCAGGACGGCGCAGGCGAGCGCGACGCGCCATTTCACCCGGCGAAGTGTGACGGCGCCCGTCACCGAACGGCAACCTCGGGCACGCTGTCCCGTCACCGTTCCGCTCCTTAGCGTTCCTCCATGGACGAACGGGATGCCTGTGCCCTCGTTTCGGTCGCGCGCAAGGACGGCGTGGCGACCCGAGAGGTCCTCGCCGAGACGATCCGCGGCCTCGAGTGCCTCGCCCATCGGAGCGGGGACATCGACGGCGAGGGTGACGGCTCCGGGGTCCTGACCGACATCCCGCGCGACCTGTGGGCCGACGCGTTCGCGGTCACCGGGCTCGATCCGGCCTTCGCGCGCGATCGCCGCTTCGCCGTCGCGCACCTCTTCGTTCCGCCCAGCGACGACGAGCTCGTCGAGGCGGAGGTCCGCCGCATCCTCAAGCGTCACCGCATCCGCATCCTCCTCGAGCGGCACGGCACGACGCGCCGCGCGGCGCTCGGGCCCCGCGCGCGGGCGACGGAGCCGCGCTTCTGGCAGCTCGCGCTCCAGGTGCTCGGCCCGGCGCGCCACACCGGCCGCCTCCTCTACCGCGTGGGCGTCGAGGTCGAGCGCGCGACACCGGCGACGATCGTGAGCCTGTCCCGCAGCACCGTCGTGTACAAGCTGCGCGGGCATCCGCAGCAGCTCGCCGCCTACTACCGCGATCTCGCCGACCCGCGGTTCCGGACGTCGATGGCCTTCGGCCACAACCGCTACGCGACGAACACGATGACCAGCTTCGAGCGGGTGCAGCCCTTCGCCGCCTTCGCGCACAACGGCGAGATCAACACGATCACGCGCCTGCGCGACGAAGCGGCCTCGCTCGGCATCGCGCTCTCGCGCGACGGGAGCGACTCGCAGGACGTGGACGCGACCCTGCGCGGCCTCGTGCTCGGGCGCGGCCTCGATCCGGTCGAAGCGCTCGAGCTCCTCTTCCCGCCGATCGTGAACGAGGTCCGGCGGATGGACCCGCAGGCGCAGGACGCGTTCACGCGGGCCCGCGCGGCGTTCGGGCCGTTCGCGCAGGGACCGGCGGCGTTCCTCGCGCGGATGGGCGACCTGTGCCTCCTCGGCGTCGACGCCATGGGGCTCCGACCGCTCTGGTACCTGCAGACGGACGAGGCCCATGTGTTCGCGAGCGAGCGCGGCTTCATCCCGCTCGAGCGGTACAGCACCGACCCCCGCCCGCTCGCGCCGGGCGAGCACGCGGGCCTCGAGCGCACCGCGGCCGGTTGGCGCTACCTCGACGAGCGGGCGTTGCGCGCGCGCTTCGTCGCGCTGCGCGCCAAGCGGGGCTGCGCGCCGGCCGACGATCGCAGGCGGCTCGAGACCGGCGGGCCGGCCGTCGCGCCCGACGCGGCGGCGAAGCTGTCTCGCGCGCCCGGGCGGCGGATCGAGCTCAGCGTCATGCCCGACGAGATCGAGGACCTGTCGATCCGCCGCGAGCAGCAGCTCGCCGCGCTCGGCTACGAGCCCGAGGATCTGAAGCAGGCGACCTTCATGGAGGAGACGGGCAACGAGCTCATCGGCTCGCTCGGCTACGACGGACCGCTCGCCGCGCTCGCGACCAAGCGCGCGAACCTCGCCGACTTCCTGCAGGAGACCGTGGCCGTCGTCACGAATCCGGCGATCGACCGCGAGCGCGAGATCGAGCACTTCTCGACCCGGGTCGTCGTCGGTCCGCGGCCCTCGATCGACGGCACCGGCAGGCCGCGGCCGTGGATCGAGCTGCGCGTGCCGCTCCTGCTCGGCGGGCACGCGCCCGAGAGCGCGATCGCGCTCGACGATCTGCGTCCGCTCGCGCGCAAGGCCGGCACGTGGCTCGCCGACGATCTCGTGGCCGAGCTCGGCGCGCAGGGCCGTCGCGGCCCCGCGATCCTGGAGGCCGACCGGGATTGGGAAGAGGATCCCCGGGTCGCGCTCACGCGACTCGTCGCGGCCGCGACGCGCGCGGTCCGCGCCGGCTCGCGCGTCGTGCTCGTGCGCGACCGCGGCGTCCGCACCGAAGGCCGGGCGTGGATCGATCCGCTCCTCGTGATCGCGGCCGTGCATCGCGCGCTCATCGCCCAGCCCGCGCTGAACGGCTCGCTGCGCCGCGAGTGCGCGCTGCTCCTTTCGGCCGGAAACCTCCGCAACCTGCACGACGTCGTCGTCGGGCTCGGCCTCGGTGCCGACGCCGTCAATCCGTACCTGCTGTTCGAGCACGCCCTCGCGACGGGCGATCCCGACGCGCTGCCCAACCTGGTCGAGGCCCTGCGGAAAGGCATCGAGAAGGTGTGCTCGACCCTCGGGATGCACGAGGTCCGCGGGTACGGCCGGGCGTTCTCGGCGATCGGCCTCGCGCCCGACGTCGCCGCGTTCCTCGGCGTGCGCACGTTCGGTGCGAGCGCCACCGGCGGGACCGGCTGGGAGGCCCTGGCGCGCGACGGCTTCGAGCGCGCGACGATGCTGCGCGACCGCACGCCCGCCCGCCTCGAGCCCGCGTTCCGCATCTACCCGCGGCTGTACAAGTCGGCGCTCCAGGTCGCGAGCGGCGACGCCGAGTACAGCGTGTACGCGGAAAAGCTCGCGGCCATCGAGGCCGAGCACCCCGTCTCGCTGCGGCACGCGCTCGACGTGCGGCCCGCCGGACCGCCCGCGGACGAGGCGTCGACCACCGCGGGCGAGCACAGCGCGCCGTTCTACATCTCGTCGATGTCCTTCGGCTCGCAGGGCGAGACCGCGTACCGCGCGTACGCCGAGGCCGCGAAGCGGCTCGACATCCTCTGCATCAACGGCGAGGGCGGCGAGCTTCCGGACCTCCTCGGCAAGTACCCGAAGTGGCGCGGCCAGCAGATCGCGTCCGGCCGCTTCGGCGTGTCGGCGCTGCTCGCGAACTCCTCGCGCTACCTCGAGATCAAGATCGGCCAGGGAGCCAAGCCCGGCGAGGGCGGCCATCTCCCGGCGCGCAAGGTGTCGGTGAAGGTGGCGCTCGCGCGCAACGCGAAGCCCGGCGTCGACCTCATCTCCCCGTCGAACAACCACGACATCTACTCGATCGAGGATCTCGCCCAGGTGGTGCGCGAGCTGAAGACGGTCAACCCCGACGCGAAGGTCTCGGTCAAGGTCCCCGCGGTGCCCGACATCGGGATCATCGCGACCGGCATCGCGAAGTCCGGCGCCGACATCGTCACCGTCTCCGGCTACGACGGCGGCACCGGCGCGGCCCGCCAGCACGCCCTGCGCCGCGCGGGCCTCCCGGCCGAGATCGGCGTCGTCGAGGCCCATCGCGCGCTCGTCCGCAACGGTCTCCGCGATCGCGTCGAGCTGTGGTGCGACGGCGGGATGAAGAGCGCGCTCGACGTCGTGAAGATGCTCTGCCTCGGCGCCGACCGCGTGGGCTTCGGCACCCTCGCGATGGTCGCGATCGGCTGCACGATCTGCCGCGGCTGCCAGCTCGACACCTGCCACGTCGGGATCGCGACGCAGATCGAGACCGTCGCGGAGGCGTCGGACCGCGGCCTGAAGCGGTTCGAGCCGCAGGAGTTCGAGCGCGCGGTCGCCCAGCTCGAGCGGTTCTTCGGCGCGATGCGCGAGGAGCTCGCGCGCCTGGTCGCGTCGCTCGGGGTGTCGAGCGTCCGCGATCTCGTCGGCCGCACCGACCTGCTCGAGCAGGTCCGGGCGCAGGATCGCCTCGACCTCACGGCGCTGCTGCAGCCGGCCGGCGAGCTCACCAGCGCGGGGGCGCTGGTCACCGCGGGCGCGATCGAGGCCGTCGCGGGCGAGCCGCTCTCGAGCATGCATCGCTTCTTCGGCACCGCGGGATCCGGCTCCCTCGCCCGCGCGCGCATCGGCGGAGGCGCGCCGGTGGCGCCGCGCACGCCGATCCGCACCGGCTCGGTCGCGGGCAACGGGTTCGGCGCCTACCTCACCGACGGCGTGCACCTCGACATCGGCGGGGGCGCGCAGGACGGCGCGGCGAAGACCGCGCTCGGCGGCACGGTCACGATCCTCAAGGCGCCGAACGCCGCCGGGACGTTCGTCGACGGCGGCGTGGGGAAGTGTTTCGCCTACGGCGCGCAGCGCGGCCGGTTCTTCGTGCAGGGCGCGGCCGACGCGCGGGCCTGCATCCGCCTGTCGGGTGCCGACGTCGTGCTCGGCGGCGACCTCGGCGGGTTCGCGTTCGAGTACATGACCGCCGGCACGGCCGTGGTCCTCGGCGATCCCGGACGGTGGATCTGCTCGGGGATGTCCGGGGGCATGGTGTTCGTCCGCGTGGATCTGGCGCGCGGCATCGATGCCGACGGCATCCGGTCGCGCCTCGCGAAGGGCGCGAAGGTCCACGTCGGCGTCCCGCGGGAGACCGAGCTGCCCGCGTTGCGCGATCTGCTCGCGGGCTACGGCCGCGCGCTCCTCGGCTCGGGCCAGGACGGCACCGCGCGCACCGTGCGCGCCCTCGCCGAGGACGCGACCGCGGCCTTCCTCGCGATCCGGCCGGGCGGCGAGGTCGTCGACCAGACCGTTTCGACGGAGTAGCGGCGGGTGCCCGCAACGGGCACCGTTCCGCGACCGACCCGCCGCTGGCGCGCCACTGTCCGGGGCCGGCCCCCCGCCTAGCGTTCGGCCCCATGAAGATCGACACCGGCGACACGTCCTGGCTGCTCATTTCCACCGCGCTCGTCATGCTCATGACTCCCGCGCTGGGCTTCTTCTACGGCGGCCTCGTCGGCAAGAAGAACGTGCTGTCGACGCTCACGCACTCGTTCTTCATCCTCTGCCTGATCAGCGTGCAGTGGGTGCTGTGGGGGTACTCGCTCGCGTTCTCGCCGGACACCGGCGCGGGTCTGATCGGCGGCCTCGGCTGGGTCGCCCTCAAGGGCGTCGGCTTCGATCCGAACCCCGACTACGCCGCGACCGTCCCGCACCAGGCGTTCATGGCGTTCCAGATGATGTTCGCCGTCATCACGCCCGCGCTCATCACCGGCTCGTTCGCCGAGCGCGTGAGCTTCAAGGCGTACGTCATCTTCTCGCTGCTCTGGGCGACGCTGGTGTACGACCCGATCGCGCACTGGGTCTGGGGCACCGGCGGGTGGCTGCACACGCTCGGCGCGCTCGACTTCGCCGGCGGCACCGTCGTGCACATCTCGAGCGGCGTCTCGGCGCTCGTCGCGGCCGTCCTCATCGGGCGCCGCCTGAAGACGAGCGAGCCGCACGACGCGACGATGACGATCCTCGGTGCGTCGCTCCTCTGGTTCGGCTGGTTCGGCTTCAACGCCGGCAGCGCCCTCGCGTCCAACGGGCTGGCCACGAGCGCGTTCGTCGTGACGAACACCGCGACGGCGATGGCCGGCCTCACCTGGATCACCGTCTCGTGGCTGCACAAGGGCCGTCCGAGTGTCCTCGGCATGGCCGCCGGCGCGGTCGCCGGACTCGTGGCCATCACGCCGGCGTCCGGATTCGTGGACGTCTCCGGCTCGATCCTCATCGGTCTCGGCGCGGGCGTCCTCTGCTACCTCGCGATGCAGCTCCGGCCGCGGCTCAAGGTGGACGACGCGCTCGACGTCTGGGCGGTCCACGGCATCGGCGGCACCTGGGGTGCCATCGCGACCGGCATCTTCGCCACCGTCGCGATCAACTCCGCGGGCGCGAACGGGCTCCTCCAGGGCAACCCGGAGCAGCTGCTCAAGCAGGCCATCGCGGTCGGCGCGACCTGGATCTACGCCGCGGTCGTGACCGCGGTGATCGTCAAGGTCATCGACGTCACGATCGGGATGCGCGTCAAGGAGGACGAGGAGTCGCTCGGCCTCGACCGGTCACAGCACGGCGAGATCGCGTACCAGCTGGATTAGGGAGGAACTCGAACATGGAAGCGCTGGACTACGTCGCCTTCGGATCCTTCGTGATGCTCGCGATCGCCTGGGTGGTCCTGCCGCTCCGGGCGCCGGCGGTCATCACGCCGGCGGTCATCACGCCGGCGGTCGAGCTCGAGGCGGCCGCCGCCTAGCTCGAGCCCGCCGGTCACGTCCGCGGGCACGGAATCGACACGGAACGCGCACCGATCGCGCACCCACGCCGGTCCCGGTCCTGCGGATAGTTACCCGAAGAACCCGTGGCGGCCAGGAGGTGAGCTGATGGCGGTGCACGCTATCCAACCCGGCGAGCACTCGGTGGCGCGTCCATTGCCCGAGCCGCCCCGCACGCGCCGGGTCTCCAAGCTCGCCCAGTCGACGGATGCGCTCACCCGGGCCCTCGAGGACTGGCTCGCCGAGATCAAGCTCCGCTACACGATCGGCGGCGAGTAGCCTCCGCCACTCAACGGCAACGCCCGCGCT
>JAXDLF010000137.1:0-5157 GCA_034666765.1 Chloroflexota bacterium | reverse complement strand
CCCCGAGCTTCGCGGGCGCGAGGCAGTTCACGAACCAGCCGAGCATGAGGATCTCGAGCAGATCGCGCCCCCGAAGGTGGAGGCCGCTCTCGCGCAGCAAGCGGGCCCAGCGGCGCGCCCGCACCGGGAACGTCGCGTAGTACACGACGAGCGCCCCGAGCACCATGAGCGGGTTCGAATCGCGGATCGTCGTGAGGGCGGTGCCCCAATCGACGTTGCGCGCGACGACGAGCAGCAGGGCGAGCGGCACGACGATGGAGACGACCTCGCGCCAGCCGAACAGCTGCCGGCGGACGGCGAGCTCGTCGGTGTGACCCGCCGCGTCGGCGAGCTCCTCGATGGACGGATCCTCGACGTGGCCGGGAGTCCGCGTCAGGAGGTCCTGCTCCCGCGCGTGCCGTGCAGCCATTTCCGGAACTTGTCGTAGCGCGTGTAGAAGTGGATCGAGTGGCCCGCCAGGCGTCCGGTCACGGCGCCGCTCTTCAGCGACGCGATGAAGTCGTCACGGCCGGTGAAGTCCGGGATCTCGACGTAGGCGCGGCCGATCTCCCAGGGCCGGTGCGCGTCGCTCCCGACGGCGCCGGGGATGTCGTGGAGCCGGGCGAACGCGAGCGCGCGGCGGTTGTCGCCGGCCATCGCCTCTCGGGCGTTGAACACCTCGATCGCGTCGATCGTCGGCCAGACCCGCTCGAGGGCCTCGCGCCGGATGCGGTAGATCCGGTTGTGGCTGTAGGGGTGCGGGACGGAGACCAGCCCGCCCTGGTCGTGGATCGCGGCGATCGTCTCCTCCGCGGAGAGACCGCGCGGGACCGCTTTCTCGAGGAACAGTCCGATGATCTCGCCGTCGCGCGAGGAGATCTCCTCTCCGACGATCACCCGGAACCCGTCGGCCCGCTCGCGCAGCCGCAGCGCGCCATCGATGGTGTTGTGGTCGGTCGCGCAGACGGCGTCGAGGCCGGCGGCCTTGATCGCGAGCGCCTGCACGGCGACCGGCGTCCGGCTGTCCGGCGAGTACTCGCAGTGCGTGTGCATGTCGAGCTTGATGGTCGTGCGCTTCTCGGGACCGTCGGTCAGCTCGCTCTCCCTTCGGCACGCGCGTGCTCCAGGCTCGCGCGGATGCGGGAGTCGAATCGTGACACATCGAAGCGGCGCGCGGAGCGGCGAAGGGCGATCGGGTCGAGCGCGGCCTGCTCCACGCGGTGCACGGCCGCGGCGAAGAGCGCCGGGTCGGGGTCCGGGACGAGGGCCCCGTCGAGACCGTCACGGACGATCTCGGTCGCGCCGCCGCGGCCGAGCGCGACCACCGGCGCGCCCGACGCGAGCGCTTCGACGCAGACGATGCCGAAGTCGTCTTCCGCGGGAAAGATGAAGCCCCGGGCCGATCCGAGGAGCTCCTTCACCGTCGCGTCGTCGACGCGGCCGGCGAAGGTCACGTTGTCGCGCGCGATCCGCTCGAGCGCGCTGCGCTCGCGGCCGTCGCCGACGACGATGAGCCGCATCCCCACCTCGTTGAAGGCCCGCACGGCGACGTCGACGCGCTTGTACGCCGAGAGGCGCGACACGATCACCCAGAAGTCGCCGCGCTCGGCGGCCGGCGCGAACGAATCCACGTCCACCGGCGGATGGATGACCTCGCTGTCCCGGCCGTAGTACCGCTTGATGCGCGCGCGGACGACGTCGGAGTTCGCGATCCAATGGTCGACCCGCTTCGCGCCCCGGAGGTCGGCCTCGCGGAGGCCGGGCAGGAGCGAGCGCACCATCCCCTGGAGCGGGGCCGGCACCTCTTCGGCCAGGTACTGCTCGGTCCAGTCCCAGAGGTAGCGCGTCGGGGAGTGGCAGTACGCGACGTGGATCGTCTCGTCGGGCACCGCCAGGCACTTGATGAACGCGCTCGTCGACGTCAGCAGCAGGTCGGTGCCCCGAGCCACGTGCAGGCTCGCGGCCGCCCGCGGGTAGAGCGGCAGGAGCGCGCGATGCAGCCCGCCGCCGCGCGGCACGCTTTGGAGGAACGAGGTCCGGAGCTCGTAGCCGGGGAGCGGGCCGAACGTGCGCGTGTCGTGGAAGAACGTGTAGACCGGCGCCTCCCGATACATGCCGTGGAGCACGTCCACGACGCGCTCGGCGCCGCCGTGCACGGTGAAGTACTCGTGCGCGAGGGCGAGGCTCACGCTCGCCTGAGCCGCGCGAGGAGCACCAGCAGGACGAAGAGCGGAAGCACGCGCTGGCGCCGCCACCGCTTCGGATCGCGCGCGAGCCGCCAGAGCCACTCGAGGCCGATCGCGTGCACGAGCGCCGGCGGTGGCGTCGCGGTGCCGGCGAGGTAGTCGAGGCTGCCGCCGACGCCGACGGCCAGGCGGACGCTCGGCAGGGACCCCAGGTTGCGCGCGATCCAACGCTCCTGCTTCGGCATCCCGAAGGCCACGAGCACGATGTCCGGTGCCGCCGCGGCCAGCCGCGGCACGACATCGTCGTCGTCCTCCGCCGAGCCGGGGTACGTGCCGGCGATGCGGAGGTCGGGATGGCGGGCGCGGAGCCGTGCCGCCGCGCGCTCGGCCACGCCGGGCGTGGCACCGAGGAGGAACATCGAGAGTCCTCGGTCCGTCGCGAGCGCGGCGAGCCGGTCGACCAGCAGCCGTCCGGGCGCGCGGCCGGGCAGGGGGTCCCCGAGGAGCCGGGCGGCGACGACGGCGCCCGTCCCGTCGGGCACCACGAGATCGGCGCGGGCCGCGATGTCCGCGACCTCAGGGTCCTGCCGGCAGAGCATCACGAATTCAGGGTTGGCGGTGATCACGAACGTGCGTTCGCCGCGATCCAGCCGCCGCTCGATCTCCGCCACCGCGTCGACGAGCGCGACACGATCGAAGCCGACGCCGAGGATGTTGACGCGAGGGGCGGTGGCCCCGGGACGGCCCAATTAATGGACCGGGACGAGGCTCTTCTTGAAGAAGTCGAAGTGCTCCAGGGCGAGCCCCGTGCCTTTGGCCACGCAGTACAGCGGATTATCCGCGGCGTAGCAGGCGACGCCGGTCACCTGGGTCAGGAGCTTGTCCATGTTCCGGAGGAGCGCGCCGCCGCCGGATAGGACCATGCCCTTGTCGATGATGTCGGAGGCGAGCTCCGGCGGGGTCTCCTCGAGGACGTTCTTCACCGACGACACGATCTGCTGGAGCACCGGCTCCATCGCCTCGGTGATCTCGTTGCTTCCGATCGTGATCGTGCGCGGCAGTCCGGCGATGAGGTCGCGGCCGCGCACCTCCATCGTGAGCTCGGGATCCATCGGCAGCGCCGACCCGATCTGGATCTTCACGTCTTCGGCGGTGCGCTCGCCGATCATCAGGTTGTACCGCTTGCGCACGAAGTTCGCGATCGCTTCGTCGAGGCGGTTGCCGGCGGCGCGGACGCTCTTGCTCACGACGATGCCGCCGAGCGAGATGACCGCGATCTCGGCCGTGCCGCCGCCGATCCCGATGATCATGTTGCCGCTCGGACCGGAGATCGGCAGGTTCGCACCGATGGCAGCGGCGAGCGGCTCCTCGATGAGATACGCCTCGCGGGCGCCGGCGCGCAGTGCCGCGTCCTTCACGGCGCGCCGCTCGACGCTCGTGACGCCGGACGGAACGCAGATCATGAGCTCGGGATGGAAGACCCGGATCCGGCCGCTCACCTTGTTGATGAAGTACTCGAGCATCTTCTCGGTGATGACGTAGTCGGCGATGACGCCGTCGCGCATCGGACGGATCGCGGTGATGGTCCCGGGCGTCCGGCCGAGCATCATGCGCGCTTCCTCGCCGACGGCGACGATCCGCGGGCGGTTGCCGTTGTCATCGTGCGCGAGCGCGACGACCGACGGCTCCGTGAGAACGATCCCCTTGCCGCGGACGTACACGATGACGTTCGCGGTCCCGAGGTCGATGCCGATCTGGCGAGCGAACACGCGTTATCCCTTTCAGCCGCGGGACGAGTGCGAAGGCGTTCAGTCTAGGGGTGGCTCAGGCCCCCACGGCGATGAGGATGAAGTCGGTAAGCAGACCGGCGAAGAATCCGATCCCGATGCCCCAGCCGTTCCACAGCGGCGAGCTGAGCTTGCGTCCGGACGCGAAGAGCTCGCCGATGACGAAGACGAGCGCGCCGGCCGCGACCGAGAGAAACAAGACCGACACCGGCGGCGACGAGAACGTGTAGCCGATGATCGTGCCGGCGAAGTTGGGGCCTCCGCCGATGAGGCCGACGAGGCCGAGGAGCGCCCAGCTCGGCCGCTTGCCGGCGAGCGGCGCCGCGATGCCGAAGGCCTCGGTCACGTTGTGCAGCCCGAAGCCGATCACGAGCGTGAGCGCGAGCGCCAGATCGCCGCGCTGCGCGGAGCTCCCGATGGCCAGGCCCTCGGAGAAGTTGTGCAGGCCGATGCCGACGGCGATCGCGATGGCGAGCTTGGTGGAGGTGAATCCGGCGCCGGACGAGGCCCGGCGCATGTAGTAGACGAGGCTCAACAGGCCGATCCCGAACCCGGCGATGAGGACGCCGAGCAGGAGCGGCAGATCCGCGGGCTCGGCCCTGATCGCCTCTTCGACCGGCTCGATGGCGTGCTCGACGATGTCGAAGAACAGGAAGAACAGGATCCCGATCGCGAGCGCGTTCAGGAACGCGAGATGCCGCGGAGCCACGACCCGCACCCGCGCGAGCGGCAACCCGAGGAAGATCGTGAGGCCGGCGATGGAGCCAAGGAGCACGGTCTCGGCGAACGACATGACTGCGGTTCTCCTTGCCGGGCGGCAACTTAGGCGCACCTAAATATATCCGACTGATTTGGTCGGTAATTACCGGACGGCCATTCGGCCCGTACTGTCGAGCGATGGCATCGAGCGCGGCCGAGGAGTACCTGCAGGCGATCTACACGCTCACCGACGAGAGCGGGCCCGTCGTGTCGGCGCGGCTCGCGGAGTTCCTGGGGTTCTCCGCGCCCGCGGTCTCGGAGATGGTCCACCGGCTCGAGCGGGACGGCCTGGTCGCGCTCGACGCGCACAAAGAAGTGCGTCTGACCACGGCGGGCAAGACCCAGGCGGACTCGATCGTCCGGCGCCACCGGCTGGCGGAGCGCTTCCTCGTCGAAGTGCTCGGGTTCGAGTGGTGGAAGACGCACGAGGAGGCCGAGCGCCTCGA
>JAXDLF010000136.1:0-8927 GCA_034666765.1 Chloroflexota bacterium | reverse complement strand
AGGTTGTGATCCGCCGTGATGCGGATCCGATCCTCCGGTGCCGCGTAGGCGAGTCGGTTGTACTGCGTGACGACGACCGGTCGCACGCCCGCCTGCACGAGCTCCGCGGCCTTCTGGCCAAGGCCGCTCGTCGCGTCCGTGAGGTCGGTCTCACCGCGCAGGAAGGCCGGCACGACATCGCCCGCGATCTCGAACCGCTCCTTGCGCGACATGTCGACCGTGTCTTCCTTCAGCTCGAGCCAGAGGCGCGCGCTCGTGAACGCCTCGTCGGGCCGCGTACGGTGGTACTCGCGGAAGCGCAGCCGGAGCGCCTGGCCGGCCTCGGCCGCGCGGAAGATGGACCAGTCGTAGGTGTCGCAGTACGCGGTCGTCGACCACTGGTACGGGCGATCGTCGCGCGCGAGCTGAAGGTGCGAGCCGGCCGTCCGCATGACGAGCCGCGCCAGCTCCTCGCTCGCGATGAAACGTTCCTCGTGGCGCGGCACGCTCTCCGTCCGCGCCGACCGGTCGGCCTGCATCTCGGACGTCATTCGGTCCTCCCCGCGGCGACGAGCTTGCCCCGGCGCGTGAGCGCCAGCCGCACGCGGGCCTCGATGTCGGCGCTGCCCTCCCCGAGGAGCCCCTGGAGATCCGCCGTCGGCACCGCGCGGCCCTCGCCGTGGAGCATCTGCGCGGCGTTCCGGCGAAGCTCCGGATCGTCGGAGCGCAGGTTCTGAACGATCCGCCGGCCGAGGGCGTGGCGCAACGACACCGTGTTCACGACGAAGATCGCCGAGCAGACGGTGCCGAAGCCGAGCACGACCTGGGGGCTCGCGGTGATCGCGCCCGCGATGAGCACGACCGCCGCGCCGATCTCCGCGACCGCGTTGAGCCCGCCGGAGAAGAACGCGCGAGCCCGTGGCCGGACGCTCGATGCGACCTGGCTGTAGATGATCTGCGTCGCGGGCAGATGCACCGCCGGGATGACGATCCGCTCGGCGGCCTGGAGGAGGACCGCGATGAGCAGCCCCGCCCCGGCCGTGAGCCCGAAATACGTCCCCGCTCCGAACGTCAGGAGGTACCAGAGCGGGAACGCGAAGATCACGACGGACACGCCGAGCCGGCGGATGAGCCCGCCGGTGAGGAAGGTCTGGATCGCGAGGGCGACGATCGAGCCGCTCGTGTACACGGAGGCGTAGAGGACCGTGTAGTCGTCCTGCGACTGCCGCAGCGTCCCGGCCTTCGAGGCCGCATCGAGCCCGGCCGCGAAGAGGTAGTTCGCGATCTGCATGAGGAAGTACCAGAAGAAGATGTTCACCCCGAACGGTCGCAGGAGCCGGTCCCGCGACACGAGCTTGTAGCCGTTCAGCGACCCGGTGATGCGCTCGCCGATGCTCTTCGGCTCGGCCCGCTCGACGGTCACCGCGCCCTCGCCCTCGGGCAGGTGGCGCCGGAAGACGACGAGGATGACGAACGCGAGGGCGAACCCCGCCGCCTCGATCGCCATGAACGACTCGGGATGGATGATCGGCGTCAGCGCCACGGCCAGGAAGCCGCCGGCGATCTTGCCGACGAGCAGCGACCCCGCGAACAGCGGGAAGATCCGCTTGCTCTGCTCGCTGTCGAACAGGTTGCCGGCGTACACCCAGAAGATCAGATAGATCGTGTCCTTCACGACCTGGGCGAGCACGTACGTGAACCAGTAGTCGGTGTCGCTGACCGGCAGCAGGACCTGCGCGGCCACCGATAGCACCGCGACGGCGCCGACGTACCAGATGAACAGGTTGCGGCGGCGCATCTTGCCGACCAGCGAGAAGATGATGCTCGACGCGATCAGCAGCACCACGGGCGCGAGGATGTACGCGACCGGCAGGTACGTGACGCCGACGCTCTTGATGAAGATCGAGTTCGAGCCGACCTTCCCGACCCAGTTCGCGATCACCGTGATCGAGAGCAGCGCGTAGAGCAGGACAACGATCCCCAGCTCGTCGCGCCGCACCGGGAAGAGGCTGCGGAGCCCGGTCATGCGGTCACCGCTTCGGCGGTCGCGACCCGGGACGCCGAGGGGATGGTGAACTCGACGATGGCGCCGGGCTGCCCGCCGTTGGCGACGCCGATCTTGCCGCCGTGCAGCTCGACGGCGAGCTTGCAGAACGCGAGGCCGAGCCCGGTGCCGCCGCGGCTGCGGCCGGTGTCGGTCTGATAGAACCGGTCGAACACGTGCGGTGCGTCGGCCTCGGGGATGCCGGGGCCGGTGTCGGTGACCCGCACGACGATGCTGTCGGCCGATGAGAGCGACGCCTCGATCGTGACGGAGCCGCCGCCGGGGGTGTGCTTGATCGCGTTGGAGATGAGGTTCGTGAGCACGCGCACGATGAGCCCGGAGTCGATGAACACCGTGGTGTCGTCCGGGATCCGCTCGACGAGGGCGATGCCCTTGGCCATCGCCTCCGGAATGAGCTGGGCGAAGCTGCGCCGGACGACGTCGCCGAGCTTGTTCACCGCGGCCACGGCCTCGAGCCGGCCCTCCTCCATCTTGTAGACGTCGAGGAGCGCGTTGACCATCCGGAGGACCTCGGCGATGTTCGCCTCCGAGAGGCCGAGGAGCTGGGCGAACTCGGGACGGTCCGGGGTGAGCTCGCCCATGCGCGCCAGCTGGAGGAAGGCGACCACGCTGTTCGCGAGGTTCCGGATGTCGTGGCCGAGCATGCCGATGAGCTCCTGCCGCGAGCCCTCGAGCCGCTGCAGGTCCTCGTTCTTGTGGCGCAGGTCGTCCTGGAGCCGCTTCATGAAGATCGCGTTGCGGACGCGGGCGAAGAGCTCCACCGGCTCGACGGGCTTGTTCACGTACATCATCCCGCCGGCCTCGAATCCGGCCGCGACGTCCTCCGGGCGGTCGCGGGCGGTCACGAACACGACCGGGATGTTCGCGGTCTTCGGGTCGCCCTTCAGCAGGCGGGTCGCCTGCCAGCCGTCGAGGCCCGGCATCATGATGTCCATCAGGATCAGGTCGGGCTGCTCCTTGATCGCGAGCGCGATCGCGTCGTGGCCATTGTTCGCGGTCAGGGTCTCGTAGCCGTTGCCGGAGAGGCGGCGCACGATGAGCTCGACGTTCGCGGGCTCGTCGTCGACGACCAGGACCTTGCCCAGCCGCTCCGACGGCTCGATGCCCGATGCCGGCAGGTCCGCCGGACGGGTCGGGACCTTGGGCGCGGATCCATCCACGAAGTAGCGGTTGAGGACCGCACGGAGCTCCGCGGGCGCGTACGGCTTCGTGACGAAGTCGTTGCAGCCGGCCTCGCGCGCACGTTCCCGGTCCGCCTGCATCGCGAGCGCCGAGACGGCGACGATCGGGATGGCCGCGGCCCAGGGCTCCTCGCGGATGGCCCGCGTGACGGACCAGCCGTCGAGCTTCGGCAGGAGGAGGTCCACGAGGATCGCGTCGGGATGCTCGCGGCGGGCCATCTCGAGCCCGGCGAGGCCGTCGGTCGCGGTCAGGGCCACGTGGCCCGCGCCGCGCACGATGCGCCGCGCCACGTCGAGATTGTTCGCCTCGTCCTCGATGATCAGGATCCGCGCCATCAGCTCGCCCCCACGACGCCCGCGATCGCGCGGACGTGCACCGGCATCGTGAAGCTGAAGACGCTGCCGCCGTTGGCCCCGCTCTCGACCCAGATTCGGCCACCGTGCAGCGCCACGAGGCGCTTGCTGATCGCGAGTCCGAGCCCGGTGCCACCGTAGCGCCGGGTGGTGGACGCATCGGCCTGCCGGAACTCGTCGAAGATGTACGCCTGGGCCTCGGAGCTGATGCCGATGCCCGTGTCCGAGACGGCGATGGTCACCCACCCGTCGCCGCTGGTCGCCGTGACGATGACCGAACCCCGGTCGGTGAACTTCACCGCGTTGGACAGGAGGTTGACCAGCACCTGACGGAAGCGCGCCCGGTCGGCGAGGATCGACGGGAGCGCGGCCGGGATGACCGCCCGCACGTC
Source organism: Chloroflexota bacterium (assembly GCA_034666765.1). GTDB lineage: Bacteria > Chloroflexota > Limnocylindria > P2-11E > P2-11E > UBA4735. Next base: position 4,956 of record JAXDLF010000136.1, on the reverse strand, counting down.
GAGCTCCTTCGCGTCCGACTGCGGTCGCACCAGGGCGAGGACATCTTCGACGATGGGCCGGACGTCGACCTCTTCGACGTTGATCTCCATCCGGCCGGCCTCGATCTTGGAGAGGTCCAGCAGGCCGTTGATGAGGCCGAGCAGGTTGTCGGCGGCGGTGGTCACACGTTGCAGATCGGCCTCCTGCTGCGAGTTCAGCTCCCCATCGAGGCCGTCGAGCATCAGCTTCGAGTACCCGATGATCGCATTCATCGGGGTGCGCAGCTCGTGCGACACGTTCGCGAGGAACTCGCTCTTCAACCGGTTGGCGCGCTCGAGCTGGAAGTTGTTGTCGCGGAGCTCGCCGACCAGGTCGGCGTTCTCCTTCGCGACCGACACGAGCCGCGCGACGGTGCGGAGGGTCCGGGCCTCGGACTCGGTGATCTCGGCCTCGCCCTTGAAGTACACGGAGAGGAGGCCGGTGATGAGGCCGCGCGTCGAGAGCGGCACGTGCGCGGCGCTGCGCAGCACGCCGTACGGCATGTCCGAGCGCTGCACCACGTCGGGATCGCCGGTCTTGCCGCTGAGCACGTCCGTGGCGATCGAGGTCGCGGTGTCGGGCTCGATGTTCGCGGTGCTCGCGGACACGAGCGCGCCGCCGGTGCCGTCGCGCAGCACGATGGCGGCGGCGTCGGCCTTCACCAGCGACACCAGCCGGCTCAGCGATTCGGCGAAGATCCGCTCCCGATCGGTCACGCCGACGACGGCGTCGGACACGGCGTTCACGGTCCGGACCTCGTCCAGGTACTCCTGCTGCGCGCGGTCACGTTCCTGGAGCGAGCGGGCCATCGTGTCGAACGCGCGCTCGAGCGTGCCCACCTCGTAGGGCGAGCGCGCGTCGATGCGCACGCCCAGGTCGCCGGCCTCGATCTTCTGCGCCGCGTCGGCGAGGTGCTCCAGCGGTCGGGTGATCGTGCGCGCGGAGCGGTACGACAGGACGACCACGGCGGCCATCACGCCGACCAGGAGCACGCCGAGGATCGCGAACAGGGACCGCCCGGCCTGTTCCACCGGAGCCGCGGCCACGAGAACGCCGAGCAGCAGCGGGTCGGCGTTCGCCGTGTGGGTGCGCTCCAGGGTAAAGATCCCGAAGTAGTTGGCGCCGTTCACGCTGATCGTCTTGGACACGAGGTCCGTCGCCGAGCTGTCGACGTCGGTGCTCGTCGGGAACTGGATCACCTCGTCGGGGCCGATGCCGATCGTCGCGGCGCGCGGCTGGCCGCGCCAGAGGATCGCGAGCTGGGCGTCGGAGCTGGCCTGGATCGACTGGAGGAAGGCCTCGTCCAGGACCGTGCCGACCATGATGTAGCCGAGGACCTGCGTGTTGGCCTCGTCGCGGACGATGGAGAGCGCGCGGACGGTCACGCCCGCGGCCTCGTCGTACAGCACGTAGGCCTGCTCGGGGTTGGCGTTGGCGCGGGCGAGCAGGTCCGGTCCGAGCTTCTCGCCCGGCGCGATGTCCTGGCCGCCGGTGATGACGAGGCCGGTGGCGTCGGCGTAGCTGAGGATGTCCGCGCCGATGCTCGACTTGGCGAAGATGAGGAAGCTCTGCCCGTCGGCGACGTTGCTCGCGCTGCGGTCCGTCGCCAGGCGGGTGGCGACCAGCTTCGTCGTGGGGAGCCCGGCGACGAAGCGCGCGCCGCGGGTCGCCGTGACGACCCGCGCTTCGATGGCCGCGGTCGCGGTGCTCGCGATGATGCCGGCCTCGTCCTGGAACCGTGCCTGGACGAGGTTGTTGGACACGTACTGCGCCACGAAGACGATCACCACGGCCGCCAGCACGCTGACGGTCGCCGTGCGAAGCACGAGGACGCGCAGCAGGCTTGGCGGTGCGATCCGACTCAGCATCTGCGGGCTATCGGTCCTTGCAGTTCTTCCGCTTACTCGCCCGAGATGATCTTCTGGCCCTCGGGGCTCTTCACGAATTCCACGAGCGCCTTGATCGCCGGCTTCACCTTCGCCGGGTCGGGGTTCGTCGTCATGTAGCTCGGCTTGGACAGCTTCCAGGTGGCGTTGTTCAGGTTGGCGAGGGTCGGCTGGACCCCGTCCAGGCCGACGAGCTTCATCGAGGTGTCCTTCAGGTTCTTGGCCGAGAGGGTGACGGTTCCGATGGAGCCCTTGAAGGCCCCGATCGCCTTGATCGTGTCGGCGGACTCGAAGATCTCCTGGACATCGGCTGGATACTTCGGCACGTTCGACCCGAAGACGTAGGCCTCGATCGTCGAGCGGGTCGAGCTCGCGGCTTCACGCACGAAGGCCTTGACCGGCCCCGCGGTGCTGCCGACGTCCGACCAGTCCTTGATCGACGCGGTGTACATCTTGCCGACCTGATCCTTCGTGAGGTTCGTGATCGGATTCGCGGCATTCACGGCCACGGCGCTGCCGGTGAAGCCGATCGGCGTGAGCGTGATCTTCGGCTCGGTCGCCCGCAGCTCGCGGCCGATGTAGCCGAAGTCGACGTCGCCCGTGTTCACGTTGACGACGCTGGTCTCGGTGTCGATGTCGTTCAGCTTGAAGTTGACGCCGGGGTGCAGCTCCGCGAATCGCTTGATGAGGGCGGTCATCTGGGGGTTGGCGCCGTTGGCGCCGGACGCGACGTAATCACCCGCGAGCGAGTCCTTCGTCTTCGCCGGCGGCTGAAGGACGGTCCCGCCGCAGGCACCGACGACAAACAGTGCCGCGACCAGGATGGCCACTCCCCGTCCCCACTGTCGGATCTTCAAGGGCTCGCCTCCAACCAATTACTTCGCGCGGACCGTCAGATGCTCCGCCAGCCGGTGTAGGTCGGCATCCCTCAACGGGGGGAAGCCCGGCGGAGAAACCGCCCTATTTCCGTACAGATTCGCCGCCGAATCGGTAGAATGGGACTCCCGGGCGATCGGTCCTGTGCGTGGAGACGCTGGTGTAATGGCAGCACAAGAGGTTGTGGACCTCTTTGTCGGGGTTCGAAACCCCGGCGTCTCCCAGTCCGTTACCCGCGGGGCGGCGAGTACTCGGACAGCAGGACGAGGAATGGGCGGGTCCGCCCGGGCTGCACGGTGAGCGGCTCCGAGAGCCCGGGCCGGGCGAACACCGGGACGCGCAGGCCATGGAGCCGTTCGGTGCGACGCTCCCACCGGGTGCCGCAGACCGGACAGGCGAATGGACCGTCGGGCATGCCCTCGCCGTGCTTGATGAGGATCTTGGCGCAGCAGCGCTCGACGCTCGGCTCGTGCCCGTCCTTCGCGGCGAGGTACGGGAACGCCGCTTCGGGACCGGCGCGCTCGCGCCGCACGAACGCGCGGCCATCGGCCCGCGTGTAGGAGTGGCCACCGGTCTTCTGCCAGGCCGTCCCATCCTCCGGACAGGAGAAGCTCGTGCCGTCGGCGTAGAAGCCGCCCCACTCGATGATCCAGTCCTCGCAGCAGTCGGCGAGGATCACGCGATCCATCGAAGCACCGCCTTCTGGGTGTGCAGCCGGTTCTCGGCCTGGTCGAAGACGGCGCTCTGGGGGCCGTCGATGACGTCGTCGGTGATCTCTTCGCCGCGGTGCGCGGGAAGGTCGTGGAGGACGATCGCATCCGGCTTGGCGTTGGCCAGCAGCTCGCGGTTCACCTGGAAGCCCTGGAACGCGCGACGGCGGCGCTCGTACTCCTGCTCCTGGCCCATGCTCGTCCAGACGTCCGTGTAGACGACGTCGGCGTCCCGCACCGCGGCGACCGGGTCCGCGCCGAACGTGATCCGCGCGCCCGTGGACCGCGCGGCACGTTCGCTGAGCTCGCGGAATCGAGCCAGCGGCTCGAAGCCGGCCGGCGACGCCACCCGCAGGGTCATCCCGGTCTTCGCCGCGGCGAGCATCAACGAATGCGACACGTTGTTGCCGTCACCGACGTACGCCGCGACGACGCGGTCGAGCCGGCCCTTCCGCTCGCGGATCGTGAAGATGTCGGCCAGCCCCTGACAGGGGTGCGACAGATCGGAGAGGCCGTTGACGACGGGCACCGTGGAGTACTTCGCGAACTCCTCGAGCGTCTCGTGCGAGAACGTCCGCAGGACCACCATGTCGACGTAGCGGCTCACGACCCGGGCGACGTCGGACACGCTTTCGCGCCGGCCAAGGCCGACCTCCTGCGGGGAGAGGTACGAGCTGTGGCCGCCGAGGTCGCGCATCGCGACGTCGAAGCTCAGCCGGGTCCGCAGGCTCGGCTTCTCGAAGATCATCGCGAGGGCCCGGCCGCGCAGCGGCGCGTCGTGCGGCACCGGCTCGCGCTTCAAGGCCTCGGCGTCGTCGAGGAGCGCGGTGAGCTCCGCGGGCGACACGTCCGCGAGCGACAGAAGGTGGCGCACGCGCGTGGCGACCGAGGTCACCGGGCGACCCAGGTCACTGGGCGACCGGGTCACTGGATCGCCCGCAGCCGGGGCCGCTGCTCGCCGATGAGGGCAAGGAGGGCATCGGCCAGGCGCGCGGAGTCGTGCCGGATGGTGTCCTGCTTGTTCCAGAGCTCGCGCGGCCCGCTCCACTTGTCGATGACGGCCGCCTTCGCGACCCGCACGCCGAGAGCCTGGATGCGCCCGACCTCGTCCTCGGTCGGTTCGAGGTAGCGCATGCCCTGCTCGGCGTGGTGATCGCGCAGGTGCGGGGGCGGCGGGTCGTCGTTCAGGAGCGCGACGTCGAGCCCGCTCCCGCCCAGGTAGTCGAGCACCGCGGCGACGTGCCCCGAGAGCGTGACGTCGTCGGTCTGGCCGGGCTGGGTCGTCGTGTTCGCGACGTACACCACGAGACCGCGCGCCTCGCTGATCGCGCGGGCGATGTCGGGCACCAGGAGGCACGCGCAGACGGTCGTGTACAGCGACCCGGGGCCGAGCGTGATGGGGTCGGCCCGCTCGATCGCCTCGCAGGTCCCGGCGGCGGCTCTCACGTCCGCGTCCCGCAGGAAG
>JAXDLF010000135.1:0-2818 GCA_034666765.1 Chloroflexota bacterium | reverse complement strand
GCTCCCGGCAGCGACCCGATGAAGAACCCGAGCCCTGAGCCGCGGAACCAGGGTCCGACCGACCGGCGGAATTCCTCACCGGTCATCCACACGCGACCGCGGACCTGTTCGCGATGCTCCTCCTGCGAGTGCAGCGTGGCGGCGTACCAGATCACCTCGCTCACGGCGAAGAGCCCGATCGCGCCGAGGACGACGTCGATGCCTTCCTCGAGCTCGTTGATCCCGTACGTGAGGCGCAGCTGGCCGGTCTGGTTGTCGAGTCCGATGAGCCCGAGCGCGAGACCGATGAGCGTCGCGACGACCGCCTTCGGCGCCGAGGTTCCCGAGAGGCTGGTCACCGCCGAGAGCGCGACGAGCATGATCGCGAAGTACTCAGGTGGTCCGAGCCGCACCGCAAGGCCGACAAGGATCGCTGCGAAGAACATGAGTCCGATCGTCCCGAGCGTGCCCGCGACGAACGACCCGATCGCGCTCGTGGCCAGCGCCGCGCCGGCGCGGCCCTGCCGCGCCATCTGATAGCCGTCGATCGCCGTGACCACCGAGGCCGACTCGCCGGGCGTGTTCACGAGGATCGACGTGGTCGACCCGCCGTACATCGCGCCGTAGTAGATGCCGCCGAACATGATGAATGCGGGCACGGGATCGAGGCCGAACGTGATCGGCAGCAGCAGCGAGATGGTGAGCGCCGGTCCGATGCCCGGAAGCACGCCGATGGCCGTCCCGAGCAGGACGCCGACGCCGGCGTACAGAAGGTTCTGCGGCGTGAGCGCCGTCGCGAAGCCGCCGAGGAGCGAGCTGAAGATCTCCACTGCTTAGAAGATCGGCGGCAGCGGGCCGCGCGGCAGGTCGATGGTGAGGAACCGCACGAACAGCACGTAGAGCGCGCCGATGAACAGCACCGACGCGATCACGTCGCGGATCAGGTGGCGCGAGCCGAGGATCCACGACTCCGCGATGAGGAAGAGCGTCGCGCTGATGAAGAACCCGAGCGGCACGAAGGCCGCAAGGAACACACCGGTAGCCACCACCGTGAGCCAGAAGGGCCGGTGGTCGATGGGTTCGAGCGTGGGCGCGGCCTTGCCGCGAGCGTCGAGCCCGACCCAGAGAGCGCTGCCGAGCATGAGGACACCGAGGATCGTGGGAAAGGTACCGGGGCTGACGACCCCGAACCCGGGGTCCGGAGTCGTCAGCCCGCCGTACAGCACGATGACCGCGAGGACGGCGATGGCGACCGCGCCGATCGCGTCCGGATGCCGAAGGTTCACTTCACCAGGCCGAGGTCTGTGAGCGTCGCCGTGATGGACTGCGTCTCGGTCTGCACGAAGGTGAGAAGGCCTTCGGTCGTGAAGTTGTCGAACCAGTCGTTCTTCGTTGCGAAGTCCGACCAGGTCTTGCTGTCGTGCACTTTCTTCGCGATGTCCCTGAGCGCGGCCAGGTCGCCGGCCGAGACGCCGGGCGGCGCCGCGAGCAGACGCCAGTTGACCATGACGACATCCACGCCCTGGCTCTTCAGGGTCGGGATGCTCGAGGCCGCCTTGAGCGGCGCGTCAGCCGAGACCGCGAGCGCCTTCATGTTGCCGCTGTCGATCTGTCCCTTGAACTCGCCGAAGCCACTGATGCCGATCTGGACCTGGCCGCCGATGATCGCGGCCGCGGCTTCCCCGCCTCCCGAATCCGGCACGTAGCTCTTCCAGGCCTTCACGTCCGCACCGGCCGCCTTCACGAGCGTCGCGGCAAGCTCGTGGTCGATGCCGCCTGCGGAGCCGCCGGCGAACTTCACGCTGTTGACGTCCTTCTTGATCGCGTCGAGCACGTCCTTGATGCTCTTAAACGGAGAATCCTTCGGGGTCACGATGACCTCGGACTCCGCCATCATCCGCGCGATCGGGGTGAGCTGCGCGACCTTCGCATCTGTCTTTCCCGTGACCTGCGAGCCGATCGTCACGCGACCCACGACGATGAGCGTGTACGGGTTGCCGGTGTTCTTGAGGATCTGCGCCATCCCGACGGTGCCGCCCGCGCCCGGCACGTTCGACACGGTCACGTTCTGCGTGACGATCTTCTCGTCGCTCATGGCTTTCTGGATCAGCCGTGCCGTGAGGTCGAATCCGCCACCGGTCGCGGCCGGCGCCATGAGGTCGACCGCCTTGGTCGGGTAGTCGCTCTTCGCCGTCCCACTGCCGGATGCAGCCGGGGTAGGCGATGGCGTGGCAGCACCGCCACATGCCGACGCGATGACAAGAGCGCTCGCGAGGAGCGCGACAGTACGGAAGCGATTCATGTGTCCTCCTGCGTTATGGGATCGCGTTCTGCGAACATGGGTATGTGGCCGCCCGTTCAGCGTCAATCATCACGCCTGCCCGCCTACTCCCCGAGGCGTCTATCAAGCGCGCGGACGATACATCACCGAAGACGAACGGCGCCAAGAGCGCGGTGATCCGTGGGAAGGCGCTGATCTTCTGGGATCCCAAGGTCCCGGGAAAGAAGCTCGACGCGATCGACACGGACCAGATCACCCCGTCGAACGATTGCGTCTCCGAAAGCCTCGAGACGCTCGACGCGCGGTGGAAGGCGGGATCGTTCCGCTTCCTGATGCCCGACTTCGTCGAGCGCGTCGGGCGTGGCGAGAACTTCGTCATCGCCGGCGATCGCTTCGCCATCGGCTCGTCGCGTGAGATGAGCCCGGCCGGGGTCAAGGGCGTGGGCGACGCGACGGGCCACGAGATCGTTATCGTCTGCGTCGCGGGCATGGGCGACATCTACCGGCGCAACGCGCACAACCTTGGACTGCACGTCATCCAGAGCCGCGCCGCGGTCG
>JAXDLF010000134.1:0-6848 GCA_034666765.1 Chloroflexota bacterium | reverse complement strand
GGAGCCGCCCATGCCGAGGATCGTGATGTTGCGCACGTCGCCGTACGCGGGCGGCAGCGTCGTGGCCTGCACGATCTTCCAGGCGTCCTTGATCTGCAGCGGAAGATCCTTGATCTTCACGAGCATGTCCCCGGGATCGGCTGTCTTGATCGCCTCGACGCTCTCAATGACGGATGTGTCCACTATTTGGCCTCCCGCACCATCTTCTCGCCCGCATCGAGCAGCGGCGCGAGCTCGTCTTCCGATCTGGTCTCGGCGTACACGCGCACGAGCGGCTCGGTCCCCGACAGCCGCAGCAGCAGCCACGATCCATCGTCGAGGAAGAACTTCGTGCCGTCCTTCGTGTCCAGCTGCACGATCCTCGCCACGGCTCGGCCGGCGATGCCGGTCGGGCGCTCGCGGTCGAGCACCGCCATGACCCGCTTCTTCACCTCGGGGTACGAGGCGGCGTCGAAGTGCAGGTCGCGGCGCAGGTAGAACGACGGCCCGGCCATGGCCATGAGCTCGTTGATGAGCTGGGACGGCGTCTTCTTCGACTTCAGCATGAAGTCCAGGATGAAGAGGTCCGCCACGATGCCGTCACGCTCGGGCAGGTGCATCGCGAAGCCGTACCCGCCCGACTCCTCGCCGCCGAACATCGCGCCGGTCTCCTGCATCTTCGGGCCGATGTATTTGAACCCGACCGGCACCTCGTACACCTTCACCCCGAAGCGCTCGCCGAGGCGATCCGCCATCGACGTCATGTTCACCGTCTTCACGACCGGCTGCTTGAGCCCGCGGATCTCGATGAGGTACCACATGAGCAGCGCGTAGAGCGTGAGCGTCGTGACGAACTTGCCGTTCTCGTCCCCGAGGCCGGCACGATCGGCGTCGCCGTCGACGGCGAGGCCGACGTTCGCCTTCTCCTTGGGGATCCGCGCGAGGAACTCGTTGATGTTCGGCGGGATCGGCTCGGGATTCACGCCGCCGAAATACGGATTGCGCTCGCTGTGCAGCTCGATGACCTTCGTCTTCCCGCCGCCGAGCAGCCGGGTGAAGTACCCGCCCGCCGATCCGTACAGCGGCTCGCACACGAGCGTGTAGCCGGCGGCCTTGAAGGCCTCGAGGTCGAACAGCTCCGCGACGTGCGCGAGGTAGTCGGGTGCCGGATCGAATCGGTCGATCAAGCCGGCGCGATCGGCGTCGGCCAGCGACCGGCGCTGGATCTTCTCCGGCGTGTTCTCCAAGGGATGGATGTACGACTCGATCGCCTTCAGCATGTCCGGGCCGGCCGCCGCCCCCGTCTCGGCCTTCACCTTGAAGCCGTTGTCCATCCAGGGGTTGTGGCTCGCGGTGATCACGATGCCGGCCTTCGCCTTCTTGCGCATCGTGGCCCACGAGAACGATTGCGTGGGGGACGCCGTGGTCGCGAGGTGCACCGGGATCCCGTGCGCGGTGATCACCTCGGCCGCCGCGTCGGCGAAGAACTCCGACGAGAAACGCCGGTCGAAGCCGATGACGACGCCGCGCGACTGCTCGCCGGTGCTCTTCACCCACTCGGCCACGCCGTTCGCGCAGACGCGGACCGCGTCGTACGTGTACTCCTCGGCGATACGAGCCCGCCAGCCATCGGTACCGAAGACGATCTTGGGCATTGAGCGACCTTTCTAGCGCGCCGAGACGGCCGCGCGTGCGGTGACCGACCGCCAGTGATCCAGCGTGTCCGCGAGCGATCGTTCGAGCGAGATCGTCGGCGCCCAGCCGGTCCGTGACCGGAACCGCGACGCGTCGAGCGCGAGCGCACTCGGGTCGCCGCCGCGGACGCGCTCCGGATCGACCTCCGTGCGCATCCTGATGCGCGCGAGCTTCACGAGCGTGTGGAGGATCCGCTCGATGGTCACCGGCTCGCCGGTTCCGACGTTGTACGTCTCGGTCCGGTCGGGCGCGAGCGCGATGGCGGCCGCGTAGGCCGCGGCGATGTCGCGGACATCCGCGAAGTCGCGCTGCGCGTCCAGCCGGCCGTGCTTGATGACCGGCTCGGCCAGGCCGGCCTCGGCCTCGGCGATCTGCTTCGCGAAGCCCGACGCCGCGAGGCCGGGATGCTGGCGCGGTCCATTCGTGTTCGCGGGACGGAGGATGATCGTCGGGTGGCCGGCGCGGTCGCCGAACTCGCGGACGAGCGCCTCGGCGGCGGCCTTCGACGCCGCGTACACGTTCGTCGGGCGAAGCGGGGCGTCCTCACCCACCGGCAGGCGGTTGGGCACGCCGTACACGTCGGCGCTGGAGGCGTACACGAGGCGGGTGCCGGCCAGCGGATCGAGGGCCGCGAGCAGGTTCGCGGTGCCGACGACGTTCACCTGGATCGTGCCGCCCGCGTCGTGCTGGGCGAGCGACGGGATGGCCTGTCCGGCCAGATGCACGACGGAATCGGGCCGCGCGTCCGCGACGGCCGCGCGCAGGCCGTCCGCATCGCCGAGGCCGGCGTGATGGATCCGCACGTCCGATGCGATGGCGGCGAGGTTCGGATGCGGCGGCGGTTCGAACGCGATGCCGTGGACCTCGTGCCCGTCGGCCAGGAGTCGTTCGGCGAGATGCGAGCCCACGAAGCCCGTGATGCCGGTGAGGAGAACACGCGCCGCCACGTCCCGATGCTATTCCGCATTACCGTTTGGCGCGGTGCCCGCTCCCCTGCTCACTGTCGTTCTGTTCGTGACGGTTGCGCTCTGCTGGAGCGGCAGCTGGACCGCCGGCAAGCTCGGCGTCGGAGCGGTACCGCCACTCGAGCTCTCCGCGATCCGCTTCGCCCTCGCCGGGTTGCTCATGCTCGCGATCGCGCGGGCGACGGGCGCGTCGCTCGGCCTCAGGCAGTGGAAGGTGCTCCTCGTCGCGTCGTTCTTCGGCATCTTCCTGTACAACGCGCTCGTCTTCATCGCCTTGACCCTCGGCCCCGCGTCGGACGGAGCGCTCATCGTGCCGACGATGAATCCGGTGCTGACGGTCTTCCTCGCCACGTTCCTCGGCGAGCGGCTCACGCGGACCAAGGCCGTGGGTATCGCGATCGCGTCGGCCGGCGCGGTCGTCGTCATCGCGAGCGCGAGCGGTCTGGAGTTCTCGTCGCAGCGGCTGCTCGGCGACCTGCTCATGCTCGGCGGCGCGGCGTGCTGGGCCGTGTACGCGACGCTCGGCGCGATCACCACACGATCCGGTTCGCCGCTCGGCGTGACCGCGGTGGCCTGCCTGGCCGGCGCGGTGATGCTGTTCCCGTTCGGCTTCCTCGAGAAGGGCTATCGAGACGTGCCGAGCTGGCCCGTCTCGGCGTGGCTCGATATCGCGTACCTCGTCGTCTTCGCGACGACCGTCGCCTTCGTCCTCTTCTACTACGCCGTGCGGCGCTTCGGCGCCGGCCCCGCCTCGATGATCAGCTACCTCGTCCCGATCTTCGCCCTGGTCCAGGCGGTCGTCCTGCTGAACGAGCACCCGAGCGCGCTCGAGATCGTCGGCGGAGCGATCATCCTGGTGGGCGTTCGCTTGGCCACCTGGCGGGTCCCGCCGGTCACGCCGCTCGAGGACGCCGGCTCCGCCTAACTCGTATGCCGGCGCTGTAAGTCGGATGCGCGACCGCCGCCCCGGCGGGACCATTCCGCGCATGCGCAGAGCGTTCGCGATCGGTTTGGCGGTCTGGGCGGCCATGGCCTGCACGGCGCCGAATGCGACCGACCCGGCGGCAAGCGGCTCCCCGCCCGCGGTGGGGGCCGTGCCGGACATCACGCCTGCGCCGGTCGGTCCACCGGTGCGGATCCTCTGGGGCCCGTTGCAGCCCCAGCCCGCGCCGGTGGCCGTCGCCATCGAGCCCGGCATCCGTTCGAGCGCCGCCGCACCGGGGCTCGTGCCGGCAACGCCCGCGCAGCTGCAGAGCGTGGCCGGCGAGTTCGTGTCGCACTTCACGAGCGACCTCGGATTCATCACGACCCTCCAGCACCTGCGCGACCGGAGCTACAACGGCGCCGAGGAATGGACCTTCTCGACCACGTTCGCTCCCGGTCCCTTCGCCGATCACGTGCGAGAGCTCGTGACCACCACGCGCGAGAACGAGATTCGAACCTTCCATCCGGGCGAGACGACACTCGAGAACGCGTGGGTCCGGCCCGCCACCGGTCCCTTTGGGCCGGCCGCCGAGGTGGGGCTGGTGGAAGGCACGATCACGTTCACCGACGAGGTCGCCACGGGCGCGGGCCGCACGATCGAGCAGCATCGCTGGCGCATCCGAGCCCTCGGTCAGGGTCAATTCTTCATCATCGACGGCGCGGAGGCACCCGCCGAGCTCGCGCCGCTTGCGCCGTTCGATCCAGCGACGCTCGACGCGGAGCTCGCGATGCAGGTCGCGAATCACCTGCACACGGAGGAAGCGGGGACGCAGGTGATGCCCGTGGCGCCGTACACGGGCACCGCGTACTGGGATGCGCGGGCCGGCGCGATCGATTGGCTGCACGAGCTCGCCGTGCGGGGAACGCTGAGCGACCGCCACTTCGAGAGGGTCAGCGCCAGGGTCACGCGGTTCACGCCGACCTCGTATCTGGGTGATGGCTACGCCACGGTGCTCCTCCGGGGGACGCTCGTGGAGACGATGAACGGGGTGCGCCACACGTATCCGGTGAACGAGTCCGTTGTGTTCCAGCGGTTCTCCTTCGCGCAGCCCTTCTGGATCGCCGTGGACGGTCAGAACGACGACGGCACGTGGATCGCCAACGGGAACTACGGCGCACCCCAGTCCCTGGCCCATGGCTGATAAGCCACGGCGCGCGGCGGTCGCCGCGCGGAGGTCCCGCTAGCCGAACACCGGGCGGGCGATGAGCAGCCCACCCTCCCGGGATATCGGGAGCGCGAAATCGAATCGATCGAGCTGCAGCGCGAGCACCGCGTCCTCGCGCGGGAAGAATTCCGGCCAGCCCTCCTCGTCGCGGAGCAGGCGGATCGCCGGTGGCGGCGCGGCCCCGTCGAGCAGCTGACGCTCCAGGTACACGGCGCACGCGAGGTCCTCGTCGCCGTCCGGCGGATCGGTCGTGCTCGTCGCGACGAGCGTTACGTCGTCGCCGATGGCGCGGACGTGGCGCAGCGTCGCCGCCGCGATGACGAGGCTCCCGAGGACGATCCGGCGCGCGCCGGACGCCGCGACGACGCATTGCGTCCCCGCGCTCGTGCGCTGGACGACCCGGCGACCCGACAGGTCGAGATGCCGGATCAGCGACGGCGAGTTGCCGGCGTCGAATCCGGGGATCGGCCACCCGTTGATCTCGCCGGTGAGGAAGAGCGACGGATCCGCGGCCTTCCTCGCGAGCGCGTGCTCGTGATCGGCGACGAGCACGATCTCCCGCGCGCCTGCCGCGATCACGAAGGCCGCGGTCGTGAACGCGCGGAACACGTCGATGATCACGGCGGTGCCGGTCGCGGCGCGCGCCCCGTCGACGAGGCTCAGTCGCCGGACGCGCACTAGAGGACGGTCGCGGTGAACGGGCTGCGGCCGGTGCGGAAGCGTTCGATCGAGAGATCCGCGATGTCGGCCATCGTCGCCTTGCCGTCGAGCATCTCCTCGACGATGAGCTGCGCGGTCGCGGGCGCGTGCATGAATCCGTGCCCCGAGAACCCCGCCGCGAGGTACAGGCCGGGCGTCCCGGGCACCGCGCCGACGATCGGATGATCGTCGGGGGTCATCTCGTAGTTGCACGACCACCGGTCGGTGATTTTCAGATCCGCGAACGCCTCCATCCGCCGCGCGCCCCGGGCCCGCACCCACGGCTCCAGCTGCGGCGGGACGCCGGCGGGATCGAGGGCCGGGTCGTCGAACGAGTCGGGCATCGCGGCGGGTCCCTTCTCCACCGCGCCGTCGGCGGTGAGGTTGGGCATCGCGAACCGCTGCGCCGCGCCGCCCTTCGCGGCGTACGGCCGGAAATGAAATCCCGACTCCCACTCGACCACCAGGGGGATCGCCGCGAGCTTCGGGAACGGCCCGGCCGCCTCCATGATCGAGCGGCGGTACGGCCAGATCGGCACCCGCACCCCGGCACTCGCGGCCAGGGACGCGGTCCACGCGCCGGTCGTGAGGAGGACGCGGTCCGCGCGGATCTCGCCGTCGCTCGTGCGCGCGCCGACGACGCGCCCGTTCTCGGTGATGAGCGATTCGACGCGCACGTGCTCGACGAGCCGGGCACCTTCCAGGACCGCGGCGGCGGCGAAACCCGCGAGCGCGTCCAGCGGCACGCCGTACCCGTCGCGCCTGCCGAGGCGGCCACCCTTCAGATCGTCGGTGCGGATACCGGGGACCAGCGCGGCGATCCGCTGCGGACCGAGCATCTCGACCTCGACGCCGAGGCGCTCGTACAACGGCATCGGCGCGCGGAGCGCGGCCAGGCCCTCGGCGGTCTCGGCGACGAACAGGTAGCCGTTCTGCTCGAAGTCGTGCGCGCTCGAGGTGAACGACTCGAAGTCGCGCCAGAACTCCGTCGCGATCTGCGACAGGCGTACATCCAGCTCGTCGGTGAACTGATGGCGGATCCCCCCGAGGCCGCCCTTCGTCGTGCCCGAGCCGAGCGATGACTGCTCGACGAGCACGACATCGGTTTCGCCACGCTCTCCCAGGAAGAACGCCGTCGCCACACCGACGATCCCGCCGCCGACGATGAGTGTCGACGCGCGGTCGGGGACGGTCAGTCCGCGAGCTCCGTGAACCGGAGCTTGCCGTCGACGCTCGTGAGGGTGCCGAAGCGCGGCAGGTCGTGGGTGAAGCCGACGACCCACTGCTCCTCGACCGCACGCGCGAGGATCGTGCGCTTGGCCTCGAGGGTGTCGAGCGGGAAGAGGTCCTGCGCCGGGAT
>JAXDLF010000133.1:0-2803 GCA_034666765.1 Chloroflexota bacterium | reverse complement strand
GGCGCAATCACCGGCATCGCCGCGGCCATCGTGTCGGCGCCGATCGCGGCTGTCGTCTACGGGGGAGTCACGGGCTCCTCGGGGCCGGATCTGCTCGTGGCCGCTCTTCGACAGGGCGGTGCCGACGTCTACAACGCGTCGCTCGGACAGGGCCTGTTCAGCGATCCGATCGACAAGGTGCTGACGAGCTTCGTCGTCTTCATCATCCTGTCCAGTCTCTCGTCGCGGATTCTGGCGCGGTATCCGCTGGGTGAACGCACCGTCCGCGCCGAATACGCGTAGCGGCTCAGTCGCTGAACTCCCCCACCGGCGACCGCCCGGAGCGGCGCGTCCCTGACTTCGTCTCGAGTTACCCGAAGGGACTCTACGTCGGCCTGAACCCCACGACCAAGCTGACGCTCGCGCTCGTCGAAGCGGCGTTCGCACTCATCGTCCGCGGCTGGACCGGGCCCGCGATCGTGCTGGCAGTGGTTCTGCCGATCGCCTTGCTCGTCGGGATCGGCCGTCGTGTTTCCGTGTACGCGTTGGCGACGCTCCCGCTCCTGGTTTCGATCGTCCTGATCAACACGTTCCTCTTTCCGGGTGCCACGGATCCGATCGGGTCAATCGGGCCCTTCACCGCGACCTGGACAGGGCTAAACGCGGCGCTGCAGGCGACGCTGCGGGTCGTGGCATTCGCGCTGTCGGTCGCGCTGTTCTCGCTCACGACAAACACCGACGATCTCCTGTCCGACCTCGAGCGGCGTGGCCTGGGCCGACGGGGCGAGTTCGTGATCGGGGCAGCGATCCGAACCGTGCCCCGGATGATCGAGCGGGCCGGCGAAATCGTCGACGCGCAGCGGGCGCGGGGTCTCGACACTCAGGGCGGGCCGATCCGGCGGATTCGGGGCGTGCTGCCACTGGCCGGGCCCATGATCTCGAGCGCGCTCGGCGAGGTCGAGGAGCGGACCCTGGCGCTGGAAGCGCGCGCATTCTCGGCGCCGGGCCGGCGGACGGTGATCCGCCAGTTGCCCGATAGCACGGCCCAGCGCGTGGTTCGGTGGGGGTCGTTCGCCATCGTCGTGGCCGTTGTGGTTGCCACGCTCGCCGGCGCGCTGAGCCTGCCCTGATGGCGATCGAGCTGCGCGGCGTTTCGTATCGCTATCCCGGCACGTCGCGGCTGGTGCTCGTCGACGTCGATCTGGCGATTGCTCCGGGCGAGGTCGTCGGCGTCGCAGGCGCGAACGAATCGGGCAAGAGCACGCTGTGCCTCATCGCGTCGGGCCTGGCGCCGGGCGTCGTCGGCGGCAAGCTGCAAGGCTCGGTTGCAATCGACGGCGCCGAGACGGCCACGCTGAAGCCCTTCGAGCTCGCCCAGCGCTGCGGGATCCTCTTCCAGAACTCGGTCACGCAGCTGTCCGGCACCAGCCGCAACGTCTGGGAGGAGATCGCGTTCGGGCCGCGCAACCTTGGGTTGCCCGTCTCGGAGGTCGTCGAGCGCGTCGAGGAGTCCATGACCGCACTGCGGATCGGAGAACTGGCCGCGCGCGATCCCCAGCGGCTGTCTGGTGGCCAGGCGCAGCTCGTTGCGCTGGCGGCGGTGCTGGCGCTTCGGCCGGCGTACCTGGTCCTCGACGAGCCGACATCACAGCTCGACCCGCAGGGGACCCTGCTCGTCGGTGACGCGCTGGCGGCCATCGCAGCTGAAGCCGGCACCGGGATCCTGCTCGTCGAGCACAAGAGCGACCTGTTGGCGCGCATGGCGGGGCGGGTCGTTGTTCTTGACGCCGGCCGACTGGTCCTCCAGGGTGCTGCCGCCCAGGTCCTCGCCGACCCGGCGCTCGCGCACCTCGGCGTTCGGCCGCCATCGGCTGTCGAGCTGGCCACGGCCGCTCGGGCGGCCGGCGTGAAGTTGGATCCGGCTGTCCTGGCGGAGGCCCGATGAGCGTGATGGGCGCAGCGGCGATGGACCGGGCCGACGCCGGCGCGAGCCGGGCCCCGGCGATCGCCCTTCAGTCCGTCGGCTTCGTCTATCCCGACGGCACGCGTGCGCTGGCCGAGGTTTCGCTCTCGATCCCCGCCGGCCAACGGGTCGCGATTGTCGGTCAGAACGGCTCCGGCAAGTCCACCCTGGTGCGTCAGCTGAACGGCCTCCTCACGCCGACCGAAGGCCGAGTCCTCGTCGACGGTCGTGACACGAAGGGCCGCCACGTCGCGGAACTCGCGGCGCTGGTGGGCCTCGCGTTCCAGAACCCGGACCGCCAGATCTTCGCCGGCCGCGTGCGTCGCGAGGTCGAGTTCGGTCCCCGGAATCTCAGGGTCCGCGGCCGGGCGCTCGATGGAGCCGTGACCGAGGCGCTGGCGGCGGTCGGCCTGTCGGACCAGGGCGACACCAATCCCTACGACCTCGGCTACTCGCGCCGGAAACTGCTCGCGATCGCCTCGATCCTCGCCATGCGCACGCCGATCGTCGTGCTCGACGAACCGACGACCGGCCAGGACGCGCGCGGCGTCGAGCGCGTGCAGGCAATCGTGGCCAACCTGGCGGCCGAGCGACGAACCGTTGTGGCAATCAGCCATGACATGCGATTCGTGGCGGAGGCCTTCGAGCGGGTCCTCGTCCTCCGCGGTGGTCGGCTCATCCTCGACGGCACCCCGTCCGACCTTTTCGCCGAACCCAATTGGCCGGCGCTCGCCTCCACGTTCCTCGAGCCACCCGTCGCGTCGCGCATCGGCGCAGGGCTGGGCCTCGGCTCGACACCCACCACGGCCTCGCTGGTCGAGGCGCTGCGCGCAGGCGAGCCGAACGCTACGGCGTGACGCC
>JAXDLF010000132.1:0-9164 GCA_034666765.1 Chloroflexota bacterium | reverse complement strand
GACCTCGAGCGGACGTGGACCTCGTTCGGCGAGTACGCGGCCACGGTGGATCGATCGGGGAGCGCCATCAACTTCTGCTCGTTCGTCGGGCACGGCACGTTGCGGATGTGCGTCATGGGCGCGGACGACCGGCCCCCGACGGGCGGCGAGCTCGCCGCGATGAAGGCCCTGCTCGCGAAGTCCTTGGACGACGGCGCGATCGGCCTCTCCACCGGGCTCATCTACCCCCCGAGCGCCTACGGCACCACGGACGAGATCAGCGCGCTCGCGGGGGTCGTCCGCGATCGTGACGGGTTGTACGCGAGCCACATCCGCAACGAAGGGGACGAGCTGTTCGCCGCGGTCGAGGAAAACCTCGAGATCGGGCGGCGGAGCGGCGTCCGGGTGCAGCTCTCGCACCACAAGGCGTCGCAGAAGCGGAACTGGGGCAAGGTGCGGGAGTCGACCGCGATGATCGAGCGGGCCCGGGCGTCGGGCGTCGACGTGATCGCGGACCAGTACCCGTACACCGCGTCGTCCACCGGCCTCGCGGTGACGATCCCCAAGTGGGCCCACGCCGGCGGCTCGATGGCCCTGTGCGAGCGGCTGAAGGATCCCGCCGTACGCGAGCGGATCCGCGGCGAGTACACCGAGACCGAGCGCAGCTGGCCGGACATCGTCGTCGCGCGCGCGATGCACCACCCGGAGTGGTCGGGGAAGAGCGTCGCCGAGCTCGCCCTGGCCGCGACGCGGGATCCGCTCGACTGGACCTGCGACGCCCTCATCGAGCACGACGGCGCGATCGACATCATCCATCACTCCATGGACGAGGCCGACGTCCGGTACGTGATGGCGAAGCCGTGGGTGTGCGCCGGCAGCGACTCGCGCGCGAAGGCTCCGTACGGGCCGCTGTCGTTCGGCAAGCCGCATCCCCGCTCGTACGGGACGTTCCCCCGGATCCTCGGCCACTACGCCCGCGACCTCGGCGTCGTCACGCTCGAGGACGCGGTGCGGAAGATGACGTCGCTCGCCGCGTCCCGGCTGAAGCTGCGCGACCGCGGACTGGTGCGCGAGGGCGCCTGGGCCGACCTCGTGATCTTCGATCCGGAGCGGATCATCGACACCGCGACGTACGACGATCCGCACCGCTACCCCGCGGGCATCGATCACGTCGTCGTGAACGGCGTCGTGGTGACGCATGGCGACGAGACGCTCGGCGAGCGGCCGGGGCGGTTCCTCCGTCTCGGACAGGATGCCGGTGGCTGATCGGCGGCGCGTCGCGATCCTCGCCGAGGGACTCTTCACCCGCCAGGCCGCCAAGACCGCGATCGGGGTCCTGCGGTACGCGCCCTACGAGGTGGTCGCGGTCGTCGACTCGACGCGCGCCGGCACCGACAGCGCGGATGCGGTCGGCGAGGGCCGCGGCGTTCCGGTCGTCGCGACGATCGACGACGCCATCGCGCGCGGTGCCGCCGTCCTGCTCATCGGCACCGCGGCGCCGGGCGGTCGCATCGCCGAGGCGTACCGGCCGCTGCTCGCCGAGGCCCTCGGGAAGGGTCTCGAGGTCTGGAACGGCCTGCATGAACGCGTGCTCGCCGACCCGGCGCTGCGGGAGGCGACGGAGCGCGGTCGCGGACGCGTCTGGGAGCTGCGCGAGCCGCCCGCGGACCTCGCGGTCGGCGGCCATCGCCGGCGGCGCGCCGGCACGCGCGTCGTCCTGACCGTCGGCTCGGACGCCTCGGTGGGGAAGATGACCGTCGCGCTCGAAGTGGTGCGCGCGCTGCGGCGTGCCGGGAAGCGGGCGGCGTTCGTCGCGACCGGACAGACCGGAATCGCGATCGCGGGCCAGGGGATCTCGGTCGATGCGGTGGTCGCCGACTTCATCGCCGGCGCCGCGGAACAGCTGGTCTGCGACGCCGCGGCCGACGCCGACTGGATCGTCGTCGAAGGCCAGGGCTCGCTGACCCATCCGGGGTTCTCCGGCGTGACCCTCGGGCTGCTGCATGGCAGCGCGCCCGATGTGCTCCTCCTCTGCCACGACGCGTCGCGGACCGATGTGAAGGGCTTCCCGGGGCTTCCGGTGAAGTCGCTCCCGGATCTCGTCCGGCTGTACGAGGACGCCGTGACGTGGAGCCGGCCCGTGGGCACGCGCGTCCCGGTGGTCGCCGTCGCGCTCAACACGAGCGCGCTCGACGACGCCGCGGCGAGGCGCGCGATCGAGGCCGCGGCGAAGGCGACCGGCCTGCCCAGCGCGGATCCGGTCCGCGAGGGCCCGGCCGGCGCCGACCGGTTGGCCGCGGCCGTCCGATGAAGCTCACGGTGCGGACGGTCGACGTGCACCTCGCGGTGCCGTTCGCGATCTCGCGCGCGGTCCGCACGGAGAAGCGGGTCGTGCTCGTGGAGCTCGAGGACGGCGACCGGCGCGCGTACGGGGAGGCATCGGCGGACCCGTTCTTCGGCGAGACGACCGAGTCGCTCGAGGCCGACGTGCGGGGCGCGCTCGACTGCGTCCCCGAGGATCCGCGTGATCTGGCGACCCTCCGCGCGCGGCTCGACGCCCGGTTCCCGCATGGCGGGGCCGCCGCGTGCGCCCTCGACGTCCTCGGCCACGACCGGGCGGCGCAGGCGGCCGGCCAGCCCCTGCGGGCGTTCCTCGGACTGGCGCCCGCGGAGGCGCCTCCGACCTCGTTCACGATCGGCATCGCCGAGCCGGCGCTCATGGCCGAGCGGGCCGCGGCGGCCAAGGCCGCCGGGTTCAGCGTGCTCAAGGTGAAGCTCGGGCACGGCGACGACGTGGCGATCCTCGGCGCGATCCGGCGCGTCTTCGACGGCGCGATCCGCGTCGATCCCAACGGGGCGTGGACCGCCGCCGAGGCGCCGTCCCGGATCGAGCGGATCGCGCCGTTCGGGATCGAGTTCGTCGAGCAGCCCGTGGCGCCCGCGGACATCGAGGGTCTCCGGCACGTGCGCGAGCACAGCCCGATCCCGATCGTCGCCGACGAGGCCGCGGTCCGCCTGGCCGACGTGGACCGCCTCGCCGGCGCCTGTGACGGGATCAACGTGAAGCTGCAGAAGTGCGGCGGCATCGCCGAGGGCCGCGCGATGATCCAGCGGGCCCACGAGCTCGGCCTGCGGGTGATGCTCGGCTGCCGCGCCGCCGAGACGAGCGTCGCCATCGCGGCGGCCGCGCACCTCGCGCCCGCCGTGGAGTGGGCGGACCTCGACGGCAACCTGCTCATCGTCGACGACCCGTTCGTCGCGGTGCCCGTCGAGCGGGGCCGGTTCGTGTTCAGCGAGCGTCCCGGCCTCGGCGTGGTGCGGCGATGAGCGCGCCGCCGCTGCGGGCCGCCGCGCTCGCGGTCGGCTTCGCCCTGATCGGTCTCTTCGGACTCGTCGCCGTCTTCGACGGCCCGGACACGTACCGCGACATCGCCCGCGCGAGCGGGATCACCGAAGCCGTCTTCCGCGCCCCGCCCGACCTCGTCTGGCACGTCGACCTGAACGGCCTCGTGGACCTGCATCAGCGCACGCTCGCGTACGTGCTCGGCAACGCGCCGGAGCTTCCGCGATTCGCGACGACGCCGCAGCCGCTGTTCGACGAAAACGAGCGCTCGCACATGGCCGACGTCCGCGCGGTGTTCGGCGCGACGAAGATCGCGTTCGTCGCCGGCCTCATCGTCGCGCTCGCCGTGCTCTGGCGGACCGATCGGGCCGCTCGCGCGCGACTCGTTCGGAACGCGGCGCTGGCCGCGGGGATCGGCGTCAGCGTGATCGCCATCGCCGCAGCGGTCTCGTTCGACCAGCTGTTCCTGCTGTTCCACGAGGTCTTCTTCCCGCAGGGCAACTTCCTTTTCGCGCCGGGGTCGAACCTCCTGACCGTGTACCCCGATCCGTACTGGTACGGGGTGACCCTGCGGCTCGCGATCGCGTTCATCGGGGCCATGGCCCTCATCGCGGGCGCCGCGGCCGCGACGCTGCGCCGGGGCCATCGTTAGACTCGCGCGAACGTGAAGCGAGTACTCCTCATCGAAGACCTGCCGCAGGTGGCGGAGCATCTCAAGGGGATGCTCGCGCGCGAAAAAGACGTCGAGATCGCCGGCGTGCAGGGGCAGGCCGATGCGGGCATCGCGCAGGCGTCGACCGAGAAGCCCGACGTCGTGCTCGTGGACGCCCTCCTGCAGGGCAAGACCACGGGCTTCGATGTCGCGAAGCGAGTGCGCGCCGCGTCGCCGGGCACCCGCATCATCGTGGTGACGGTCCCGCAGCGGCCGGTGGACCCGCGGCCGGACCAGGGCATCGACGCGGTCTTCGTGCTCCCCGGTGGCGCGAACGAGCTCGCCGCGGCGCTCGGCGGCGGCAGGGACGTGCGGCGCGAGGGCGGCGGTGACGTCATCGCCGTGTATTCACCGAAGGGCGGCACCGGCAAGACCACGATCGCGGTGAACCTCGCCTGCGTGCTGCGACGCAACGGCGCATCCGTCGCGCTGTTCGACGGGATCATGCAGTTCGGCGCGGTCCGCCACCTGCTCCCGGTTCCGCCGGCGACGCGGTCGATCGTCGACCTGCCCGCCGGTGCCGCGATGCGCGCGTCACTCGCGGAGGCCGTGTGGGAAGGCCCCGGCGGCATCGACGTGCTCCTCGCGCCACCCCGGCCCGAGGAGGCCGACCTCGTCGCGGCGAGCGAGCTCTCGAACGCGATCGGGTTGCTCGCGACCAACCATGACTACGTGATCGTGGACACGCCGTCGCGGCTGTCCGAGGACGCGCTCGCGATCCTCGACGCGGCGTCGATGATCCTCATCATCATCACGTACCAGGGAGCCACGATCGCGAACACGCGGTCGGCCATCGACACCTTCGAGGCGCTCGGCTACAAGGGTCAGAAGCCGCTGCTCCTCGTGGTGAACCAGTCGGATCTCACGGCGGGCCTGTCGAAGGGCGGCATGGAGCACGCGCTCAACCTGCCGGTGATCGGCGAGATCCCGTCCGATTGGAAGCTCATCAGCGAATCGAACAACAAGCAGGCCCCGTTCGTCCTGTCGCACGCGAACGCCCCGGCGTCGCAGGCCGTGGCGAATCTCGCCAACGCGCTCGTCAGCCAGCAACGGAAGCGGTGACCGAGGACAGGGATCTGCCCATCGGAGTCTTCGACTCCGGCGTCGGCGGACTCACGGTGTTGCGCGAGATGCGCCGCCAGCTTCCGAGCGAGTCGACCATCTACCTCGGCGACGAAGCGCGCATGCCCTACGGACCCCGTCCTGCCGACGAGATCGTCGCCTTCACCCGCGAGGCCCTCCGGTGGTTCAGCGCGTTCGATTGCAAGTTGATCGTCCTCGCCTGCAACACCGCGACGTCGGTGGCGCTGGACGTGGTCCGCGACGAGTCACGCGTGCCGATCATCGGCGTGGTCCGGCCCGGCGCGGCCGCCGCGATCTCCGCGTCGGCGCGGCGGTCGATCGGCGTCCTGGCCACGACCGCGACGGTCCGCTCCGGCGCGTACGCGCGAGCGCTGCGAGACCTCGACCCGCTCGCCGACGTGATCCAGCAGGCCTGCCCCTCGCTCGTGCCGATCGTCGAGAGCGGGAAGGCCGACAGCCCCGAAGCGGAGGCCGCGGTGCGGGGCTACGTCGAGCCGCTCCTCACCGATGGCGGCGTGGTGCAGCCGGTGGTCGACACGCTGCTCCTCGGGTGCACCCACTACCCGCTGCTCCGCGGCGTCATCGAGCGGGTCGCGGGGCCCGGGGTACGCGTGGTCGACTCCGCGGCGACGACCGCGCTCGCGGTGCGCGAGGTGCTGCTGTCGCACCGCCTCGTCCGGACGACGGGGACGCCGGCCCATCGGGTGTTCGCGACCGGTCCGACGGATCGCTTCCGCGCGGTCGCCCGGACGATCTTCGGCGAGGATCTCCCCGCGGTCGAGCAGGCCACGTTGCCGGGCGAGCCGGCGAGCCCGGCGTGAATCTCAGCTCGACCATCACCGGTCTGCCCTACGTCGGCAAGACCACGCTCTTCAACCTGCTCACCGGGGGCCATGCGTCCACCGGCGCCTTCGCCGGCGCCGAAGGCGAGACCAACATCGGCGTGGCGAAGGTGCCCGACGAGCGCGTCGACAAGCTCGCGGCGCTGTTCAAGCCGAAGAAGACCACCTTCGCCGAGATCACGTATCGAGACCTCGGGCTGGCCAAGAGCGCGACGCCCGGCGAGGGGATCAGCCCGAAGAAGCTCGGCGACCTGCGCAACTCGGACGCCCTGGTCCACGTCGTCCGCGCCTTCGCCGATCCCACCGTGCCGCACGCCGAGGGATCGGTGGATCCGCAGCGCGATATGGCGACGCTCGACCTCGAGCTCCTCTTCTCCGACCACGCGATCGTCGAGAAGCGACTCGACTCGCTCGAGCGGGAGATCCGCGGCGCGAAGGGTCCCGACCGCGAGGCGAAGGAGCGCGAGCTCGCGTTCCTGCAGCGCGCGAAGCCCGCGCTCGAGGCGGAGATCCCGTTACGCGATCTCGACATGGAGCCGGAGGAGGCGCGGCTCATCCGCGGCTACCGGTTCCTGACGCTCATGCCGCAGCTCGTCGTGGTCAACGTCGACGAGGCCGACGTCGCGTCCCCCGACGCCGTGCTCGCGCCGCTGCGCGCGGCGGCGGCGAAACATCGCGGGACGGCCGTCGTGGCCGTGTGCGCGAAGATCGAGGCGGAGATCGCCGAGCTGCCCGCGGACGAGGCGGGCGCGTTCCGCGCCGAGCTCGGGCTGGCCGAGGCGCCGCTCGATCGCGTCGTGCACGCGACCTACGACCTGCTCGGGCTCACGTCGTTCTTCACCGCGGGCGAGGACGAGGTCCGCGCCTGGACGATCTTCAGGGGCTCGACCGCGCAGCAGGCGGCCGGCGCGATCCACTCGGATCTCGAGCGGGGCTTCATCCGCGCCGAGGTGATCCGCTGGGACGAGCTGCTCGCGGCGGGGAGCGAGGCGAACGCGCGCAAGCAGGGACGCCTGCGCACGGAAGGCAAGACCTATGTCGTGGAAGATGGCGACACGGTCAACGTCCTCTTCAATGTCTAGGGCGCGCCTCCGCTTCCTCGCGATCGGCCACACCGCGCGCGACGAGTTCCCCGACGGACGCTGGCGGCTCGGTGGCTCCGCGCTGTACGGCGCGGCGACCGCGGCGAAGCTCGGCGCGGACGTCACGCTCGTGACGCGTGCCGGCCCGATCGAGCGCGACGCGCTCGAGACGCTTTGCCAGGAGCTCGGGATCGCCTTGCGCGTGCTCCCCGGGGACGTCACCACGACGTTCGGCTTCACCTACGACGCGGGGGGTCACCGCACGCTGCGGCTGCGCGCGAAGGCCGCGCCGATCACGCGCGCGGACGTCGGGCGTGCCGTCAGCGCGCCGCGGGCCGTGCTCCTCGCGTCCATCGCCGGTGAGCTCGATGCCTCGCTCTTCGCGCCGTGGTCGGGGGCGAAGCGGGTGCTCGCCGCCCAGGGGATGCTGCGCTCGTTCGGGGCGGACGGCACCGTGATCGCGACGCCGTGGGCGCAGTACGCCCGGCTCCTTCCCAAGGTCGACGCGGTCGTGGTGAGCGAGGAGGACCACGCGGAGGATTCCGCCTGGCTGCCGTACGCGACGGTCGTGGTCACCCGGGCCGAGCGCGGATCCGACCTGCACGCGCGCGGGGCCACCGCGCACGTGCGGGCCTTCACGGTCGCCGAGGTGGTGGACCAGACCGGCGCGGGAGACGCGTTCGCCGCGAGCCTCGCGCTGGCCCTCGCCGAAGGGCTGCCGCCGGTCGAGGCCGCGACGTTCGCGAGCGCCACGGCGTCGTTCGCGGTCGAGGGGCTCGGGATGTCGCGGCTGGCGGATCGCGCGCGGGTGCGCGAGCGGATGCGGGGCTGAGCCCGGGATGAGCGTGGACTGGGCCGCGCTCGACCGCGGGGCCGGGGCGCTGCAGGGCTCGGCCGGACTCGTCGCGCTCGATGGCGATGGCACCGTGCTCTACGCGCGCGATGCCGACGGCGTCTATCCCGCCGCGTCGGTGATCAAGATCCCGATCCTCATGACCGTGTACGCGGACGCCGCGGAGGGCCGGCTGTCGCTCGACGAGCGGCTCGCGGTGGGGCAGCACATGCCCGGCACCGGGGTCCTGGGTCAGGTGCCCGGCGTCGCGGACCTCACGATCCGCGACCACGCGACGCTGATGACGATCGTGAGCGACAACACCGCGACGAACCGGCTGCTGGAGCGGATCGGCGTCGACCGCATCGCGGAGCGGATGCGCGAGTGGGGCTGCGAGCGCACCCAGCTGCGCCGGAAGATGTTCGACTTCGAGGCGGCCAACCGCGGTCTCGACAACGCCGCGAGCCCGCGCGAGCTGGCCGGGCTGCTGCTGCGCCTCGTGCGCGGCGAGCTCGTCGACCGGGCCACCTCCGACGCCGTGCTCGCGATCCTCGAGGGGACCCAGGACGACGCGCTCGTCCGGCGGTACCTGCCGGCCGGCACCCGAGTCGCGCACAAGACCGGATCGCTCGATCAGGTCCGCAACGACGCCGCGGTGGTCTGGGCCGAGCGGCCGGTGGTCGCGGTCGGCCTGGTGAAGGGTGTCCCGGACATCCGGACCGCGCGGTCGCTGCTCGGTCTGCTCGGCTGGCTCGCGTACGCCGCGGCGGGTGGCGACGCGAAGGGGCTTCCATCCGAGTGGCCCCAGGCCTGATGATGGCGGGGATGCCGAAGGGTTCACGGGCCGGATCCGGGCGGGCGCGATCGGGTCGCGCCGCGGTCGCGAAGATGGGGCGCCCGTCGCTCGCGATCCTGCTGCTCGTCGCGGGGCTGCTCCTGGCGAGCGCGTTCGTCGCGATCGAGATCCAGCGCAACGCGCTCGCCCGCCAGGCGGCGATCTACCGCGCGGACATCGCGGCGGCCGAGGCGACGAATACGCGGCTCAGCCTCGATGTGATCTCGAAGAAGACCGACGACTACGTGACGAACAAGGCCCGCGACCTCGGGTACGTCCTGCCGGGCGAAACGCTCATCGGCGTGCAGCAGGAGGCCGCGACCCCCGCGGTCGTGGCGAGCGCGGGGGCGCCGTCGCGGGTGCAGAAGTGGATCGCGCTGTTCTTCGGATCGCCGTGATGGCCCGCAATGTCTCGCGAAAGTCGCACGGCACGATGGTGGGGGACGCTGTAAAATG
>JAXDLF010000131.1:0-16473 GCA_034666765.1 Chloroflexota bacterium | reverse complement strand
GCCATGACCGCGAGCGGCCAGCCGGTGTGCAGGCTGCACTGTTCGACGCTCGATCCGGGGTGGTACGACGCCAGCACCGCTTCGCCGTCGACGAATCGGAAGACGCCGAGCGTCGTGATCAGCACGGCGGCCCGATCCCCAGGGGACGTGACGAAGTCCACTCGCTCGCGCAGCCGGCGCTTGTCGTGGGGCATGATCACGATGAGCCGTTTCGCGAGGCTCGCGATGTCCGCGCCTCCGCCGCTCCCCGGAAGCTGGACCGTCGGATGGGCCCGGTCGGGGCCGATCGCGGTGGTGTTCAGGTTGCCGTGACGGTCCATCTCCGCGCCACCGATGAAGCCGGCGTCGACGGCGCCCTGCTGCAGCAGGCCCATGAGATCCACGGTGCGCGCGCACCACACCGCCCCGCGGACGTTCGGGGTGTCGCCCATGGTGTAGAGGAGCTCGGGTGCCGGCGCGTCCCGGACGACGCCGAGCTCGAAGAGGCCGATCGCGTCCGGCGCGTGGGTGCGCTTCGCCACCACGAACGCGATGAGCGGCAGCCGCATCCCGACGAACACGACCTCCCGGTCACCGATCTCGAGAGCGGCCTGCGCCACCATCAGCTCGCCCGGCGACACGTCCATCAGAACCGCGCCTCGGCCGCGGGCACGCCTGTCTCGCGCAGGGCCGTCCAGCGGGCGCCGAGCTTCGCGAGATACGCGGCGTGATCCGGCACGCCGGTCACCCACTCGGCGATCCAGCGATCGAAGCCGGCCACGTCGCGGGTCGCGCGGTGGTACTCGTGGAAGAACTCGTGGTCCCGCGCGTACCGGCCCTGGAGTGGCGAGGGGTGGCACCCGCCCGGGGCCCGGACGACGGCGGCGACCTTCACGCCGGGCACGATCGTGCGGTTCGGGTCGCTCACGATGACCGCGCGGTCCACGATCTCGTCGGCCAGGACGATGACCTTCTTCGCGGCGAGCGCGGCCTCCTGGGACACGCCCCACGGGCCCCACTGGTGCGCGTTCCCCTCCGCGTCGGCGCGCTGGCACGCGATCACCGTGACATCGGGGACGAGCGCCGGGACGAGCAGCAGGTCCGAGCCGTCCCACGGCGATGCCGCCGCTTTGAACGTCCCATTGGCCCGTGGGATGTCCGAGCGCAGCAGCGTGCGCGTGGGGATGTACGGCGCGCCGAGCGCGCCCGCGAGGAGTGCCAGGGCCATCGTGAAGTTGCTGTGGTCCCGAACCGTGATCCGCCGCGGCACCCCCTGCTCCATCGCGCGGCGATAGCAATGCGCGAGGCCGGCGGACACGTTCCCGACCCACGCGGCATGCACCTCCGCGACGCAGCCGCTTCCGATCAGCATGTCGAACGCGATGTCCGAGATCGGCCCGATGAGCCGCAGCTCGCGGCGGCCCTGGCGGATGAGCTCGTGCGCCGCGGCGAACGGGATCGCCGGCTCGAGCGCGCACCCGAGCGCGACCGCGCTCCCGTCGGGGACGTGCGCCGCGATCGCCTCCTTGAGGGAGACGAGCTTCGTCACGTCCCCTTGTAGTTCGGCTTGCGCTTCTCGGTGAAGGCGGTCACGCCCTCGCGCGCGTCGTCCGAGGCGAACAGCCGCCCGACGGCCTCGTGCTCGTACAGCATCCCGTTCTCGAACGGCATCCCGCCGCCGAGCACCGTCGCGAGCTTGATCTTCCCGATCGCGAGCGTCGGGCCGGTGGCCATCTTCGCGGCGTACGCGTGGGTCTTCTCCTGGAGCTCGGCGGCGGGGAAGAGCTCATCGACGATGCCGAGCTCCTTCGCCTGCGCCGGCGGCACGGCCGCGCCGCGGAGCATGAGGTCGAGGGCCTTCTGCCGGCCGATCAACCGCGGCAGTCGCTGGGTGCCCCCGGTGCCCGGCAGGACGCCGAGCGTGACCTCGGGAAGGCCGATGTTGTAGGCGCCCTCGGCCGCGAACCGGAAGTCGCAGCAGAGCGCGATCTCGAGACCGCCGCCGAGGCAGTGGCCGTTGATCGCGGCGACGACGACCTTGGGGGTGCGCTCGAACTTCGACATCACCTCGTTCGCGTGGATGACGAAGGCGGCCTGGTAGTCGGCATCGGTCGCCGCGAACATCTTCACGTCGGCGCCCGCGGAGAAGAACTTCTCCGAGCCACTCCGCACGACGATCGCCTTGACCGCCGCGGTGAAGCGCGCCTCGTCGATCGCGAGCGACAGGTCGTCAAGGAAGGCCTTGTCGTATGAGTTGGCCGGCGGCCGATCCAGCACGATGTGGCCGACGGCGTCCCGTATCTCCAGCCGTACGACGGACATGACGACCTCCCCAGAGCACGCGGGCTGATTTCCGGCACAATCTAAACACCGAAGTCGCGCGCATGCGCGCCGGTCGCGGTCGGAGAGGTGTCTCATGGCCCGGATGTTCATCAACGGCGAGCTCGTCGACGCGCAGGCCGGCAAGACGATGGAAGTCAAGAACCCCGCGAACGGCTCGGTGGTGGACTCGATCCCCCGGGGGACCGCGGCCGACGTCGACGCGGCCGTCGAGGCCGCGGCGAAGGCATTCCCGGCGTGGGCCGCCCTCGCGCCGACCAAGCGCGCCCAGATCCTCCACGCGGCCGCGGAGAAGATGAAGGCCGCGGTTCCGGAGATCGCGAAGCTGCTCTCGCAGGAGCAGGGCAAGCCGCTCGCCCACGCGATCCTCGAGGCGTCGCGCGTCCAGGAGAACCTCGAGTACTACGCCGGGCTCGCGGACAAGATCCGCGGCGACTACGTGCCGCTCGACGATCCCGCGAAGTTCGGCCTCACCATCCGGCGCCCGGTGGGCGTGGTCGCGGCGATCACGCCGTGGAACTTCCCGCTCACCCTCATGGCGAACAAGATCTGCCCGGCGCTCGCGACCGGATGCACCGTCGTGCTGAAGCCGGCGTCGACGACGCCGCTCGCGACGCAGAAGGCCGTCGAGATCATCAACTCCGCCGGGCTTCCGCCGGGCGTGCTCAACATCGTGCACGGCTCGGGCAGCGAGATCGGCGACGCGCTCGTGTCGCACAAGAAGGTGAACAAGGTCGCGTTCACCGGCCAGACCGAGACCGGCAAGCGGATCATGAAGCTCGCCGCGGACAACGTGACGCGCGTCACCCTCGAGCTCGGTGGCAGCGACCCGATGATCGTCTGCGACGACGCCGACATCCGGCGCGCCTCCGCGGCCACGGCCATCGGCCGGTTCTTCAACGCCGGCCAGGCCTGCCTCGCGGTGAAGCGCGTCTACGTCTTCGCGGCGGTGGCCGAGGAGTTCATGGCCAAGATCGCCGACCGGGCGAAGAAGGAGTGGAAGGTCGGTGACGGCCTGGCCGAGGGCGTGAAGATGGGCCCCCTCCACACCGAGCACCAGCGCGCCGAGGTTGAAGCGCAGGTTGCGGACGCGGTGAAAAAAGGCGCCAAGGTACTGGCGGGAGGCACGCGCCCCCAGGGGGACGAGTACGCGCGGGGCTGGTTCATGGACGCGACGGTGCTCACCGACGTCTCCGAGGATTCGCGGATGCTCACCGAAGAGGTGTTCGGCCCGGCGCTGCCGATCGTCATCGTGAACGACCTCGACGAGGCGATCGCGAAGGCCAACTCGAGCGTGTACGGGCTCGGCTCGTCCATCTGGACGAAGGACCTCGCGAAGGCCCGCAGGGCCATCGAGCTGATCCAGGCCGGCTACACCTGGGTCAACGACATCCAGGTCGCGTACGACCAGCTCCCGTTCGGCGGCGCGAAGCAGTCCGGCTTCGGCAAGGAGCACGGCCTCGAGGCCCTCGACGGCTACCTCGAGAAGAAGTCCGTCGTGCTCGCGGCAGGCTAGGCGTGCCGGACGTCGCCGCGCTGTTCGTCGAAGCGAAGGGGCTGGATCTCTTCCGTCCGCATGGCGCGTTCGAGGTGCACTGCGCCCATTGCC
This sequence comes from Chloroflexota bacterium, assembly GCA_034666765.1. Lineage (GTDB taxonomy): Bacteria > Chloroflexota > Limnocylindria > P2-11E > P2-11E > UBA4735. Next base: position 12,545 of record JAXDLF010000131.1, on the reverse strand, counting down.
ACGCCCGGTTGGACGGCAACGGCGACTGCGCGACCTGCGGGCTCATCGGCCGTCCGGCCGCGGAGCTCGAGCGGCGCGCGACGACCGATCCGGAGCGCGTGACCAAGCTGCTCTCGAGCGCGATCGCGAAGCGCCGTGGCTACGCGCCCGCGGCGAAGGGCTAGGCCGCTCTAGCCGAGCGCGGCCCGCGCGGCGGCGACGACCTCGGTGTCGCCGATCTCCAGGACCGCGCCGTTGCGCGCCGTCGCCGGCAGGCACAGGTAGGCGACGACCCGCGCCGACTCGCGCGGGTTCGGGACCCGGCCCTGGCGGTGGGCCTCGCGGTACTCCTCGACCCGCGGGAATTGCTCGGCGGTGAGCCGGCGTATGCGCTCAAGCATCGCCGTGTCCATGAATCCGGGATGGAACGCGGTCACCGACACTCCGCTGCCGTCCATCTCCAGCGCGAGGACGCGCGTGAGCTGGTCGACGGCGGCCTTGGCCGCGCAGTACGCGCTCAATCCGGCGCTGGCGCGGTCGGCGGCGCCGCTCGAGATGTTGACGATGCGGCCGTAGTCCCGATCCAGCATCCCCGGTAGCACGGCGCGGGTCACCAGGTAGGTGCCCCCGACGTTGATCGCGATGTTGCGCAGCCAGACCGTCGCGCTCGTCTCGACCAGCGGCCCGACCGGCTCGAGCACGCCGGCGTTGTTCACGAGGATCGTCGGTGGCCCGACCCATCGCTCGGTCGCGAGCACGAGCTCCTGGACCTGCCGCTCGTCGGCGACGTCCGCGGTCTGCGCGAGGGCCTTCCCGCCCTGCTTCTTGATGGCGTTCGCGACCACGTCGAGCTCGGGTGCGTTGCGCGACGCGATCACGACACTCGCTCCGAGCGCCGCGAGCGCTTCGGCGATCGCGCGACCGAATCCGCGCCCGCCCCCGGTGACGATGGCAACCTGCTTCGCCAGGAGGGCGGTCGTCATGCCGTGACCGCGAGCTGCTTGGCGAGGACCGCATGGAGCCGGTCGATGTCGGCGTCGCGGTGCAGGGCCCAGAACGAGATGCGGATCGCGTCCATCGACTGGTCGCCGACGTGCTTGATGACCACGCGATCCTCGTCCCACGCGCGCCGGACGATCTCCGCCGCGCCGCCGGCCCGTGGCCGCACCACGACGATGCCGGTCGGGTCATCGGCGCGGCCGAGGAGGTCGAGCGGCAGGTCGGCGAGGGCGCCGAGCAGGCGCTGCCGCAGCTCCTTCACCCGCCGCCCGACGCGCGGACCGAGCGCGCGATGCACGGCGAGCGCCTGGCGGATCCCGACGAACGCCGCGACGTCGACGGTGCCGATCTCGAAGCGGGTCGCATCGTCGTTGAGCGTGAGGTGTCCCTCGAGGTCGTGGTCGGCACGCGATCTCCACCCGACCCGGTTCGGCGTCCAGCGGCCCGGATCCGCGATCCACATCGCGCCGGTCGCGAGCGGGCCGTGCAGCCACTTGTGTCCGAGGAAGACCGCCGCGTCGGCGCCAAGGGTCCGCACGTCCACCGGGATCTGGCCGAGCGCCTGCGCGCAGTCGGCGATGACGATCGCTCCCGCGTCTCGCGCGAGCTTCGCGGCGGCCTCGACGGGGAGCCGGCGGCCGGTGCGGCACGACACGAGCGACAGCACGATGGCCTGCGCCCCGTCGCGGAACGCCTCGGCGACGTCCGCGAGGAACCGCTCGTCGTCGTGCAGCGCGATGAGGCGTACGCGGTCGCCGCGATCCTGCCGGCGATAGACCGGGAGGAGCGCCGCGGGATGCTCCTCGGCCGTCGTGACGACGAGCGCGCCCGGCTCGAGCGGCAGCGAGGCGATGAGCGTGTTCAGCCCGTCGGTCGCCGACTGCGTCAGGGCGACGCGCGACGCGCCGTCCGGGTCGCCGATGAGTGCCCCGAGATCGGCGCGGGCCGCGCTCAGCTCCTCGTTGTACGAGTCGTATCCGACGTGCGAGAACATCCCGACGCCGTTCATCCAGGTCCGGTACGCCTCGGCGGCGCGCTGCGCGATCGGGAAGGTCGGGCCCGACCCGGCGACGTTGAAGTACAGGAAGTCGTCGTTCAGAGCGTTCAGGGCCTCGATCGAGGTGTCCGGCCGCTCGTCGACGAAGCTCATGCCGTCGTGATCCCACGGATCGCGAGGCCGGCGGCGAACAGGGCGATGAAGCCGAAGGCGAACGACGCGGCCCGCGGCTCGCGCTTGCGCACGAGCGTCGTGGCCAGTGGCAGCGCGAGGGCCAGCGCGAAACCGTAGAGGACGTGCAGCGATTGGGCGGGTGACCGGGAGAAGAAGGCAGCGACCCCGAGCGCACCCTGCGCGATCACGGCGACCTCGGCGATGATCAGCGCGCCCTGGAAATTCGGCGTCGGACCGACACCCCGTACGCCGAGGATCAGGCCCCACACGCCGACGGTGGACAGGTAGAGGACGAGCGCGATCGCAGCCCGGCCATGCAATGAGAGGACCACGTCCACGCATGCAGGCTAACCCATATCCTCGGTTTCACCGTGATCGAAGTGCGCGACGTCACACGTCGCTTTGGGTCGTTCACCGCCCTCTCGCACGCCTCGTTCGTCGTCCGAAGCGGCGAGATCGTCGCGCTGCTCGGGCCGAACGGCGCCGGGAAGACCACCGCGAGCCGGATCATCGCGGGGATCCTCGCGCCGACGGAAGGCGACGCCGTCGTCGACGGCCTCTCGGTGCGCCAGGACGCCGATCGGGTGCGCGCTCGCTGCGGCCTGGTCACCGACTCCCCCGCCCTCTACGAACGGATGTCGCTGCGGTCCTACCTGACGTACTTCGCGCGGCTGTACGACGTGCCCAAGCCGGGGCCGCGCGTCGCGAAGCTGGTCGAGCTCATGGGACTGACCGCGGTGCTGGACCGGAAGCTCGCGGCATTCTCCCGCGGCATGAAGCAGAAGGCCGCGATCGCCCGCGCGCTGGTCCACGAGCCGCCCGTGCTGCTGCTGGACGAGCCGGCCACGGCGCTGGATCCGGAGATGGCCCAGGCCCTGCGCGAGCTGATCGTCTCGCTGCGAGCCCAGCATCGCGCGATCCTCCTCTGCACCCACGACCTCGACGAGGCGCAGCGCATCTCGGATCGCGTCGTCATCGTCGACCGCGGCCGCATCGTGCGCGAGGGCCCGACCCAGGAGCTCCGCTCGGCCGGCCGCCCGTCGTTCCGCGCCGAGCTGGTCGCGGACGAGGCCTCGGTGCGCGCGGCCCTCGAGACCGCCGGCGTGACGGTCGATGGCATCGTCGCGTCGAACGGCCGGCTCGAGGCGCGGTGGAGCTCGGCCGATCCGGCGGAAACGAACACCCGGGCCCTCCGCGCGCTCCTCGATGCCGGCGCGCGCGTCATCAGCCTGAACGCCGAGACCCGGTCGCTCGAGGACGCCTACCTTGCGATCATCAAGGAGAGCCGGCGGTGAGAAAGGCGTTGCTCCTCGCGCGGCGGGAGATCATCGAGCAGTACAGCGATCGGGGGGCGATCATCCGCGCGCTGTTCTTCGTCGCCCTGCCCATCGCCCTCGTCCAGCTCAACGGCCGCAACGGCCGGACGCCGGACGGCATCATCCTCATCTTCGCCCTGCAGGCCGCGCTGCTGCCCGCCGCGAGCGCCATCAACGCGGCGGCCGGCTCGTTCGCCGCGGAGAAGGAGGCGCAGACCCTGGTCCCGCTCCTGGCCGCGCCGATCCGCGACATCGATATCGTCGCCGGCAAGCTGCTCGCCGTCCTGGCACCGGCGGCCGGGCTGTCGGTCATCTCGCTCGCGGCCTTCGACGTGACCGCGTCGGCCACGTACGGCGCCGATCGGGTGGCCGGCATTCTCGGACCCACGACGCTGTACGGGTTGTTCGCCCTGGCGGTCTTTCTCATCCTGACGGTCGGCGCGTGGGTGATGGTGGTCTCGGCACGGGTCGGCAGCCAGCGGACGGCGCAGCAGATCGCGGGATTCGTCCTCGGCGGCATGATCGTCGGGCTGAGCGTCATCGGCGGCGCGATCCAGAACCTGGCGGCCGAGGCCGTCATCGGGGTCGTGGTGGCGATCCTCGTGTCGGATGTCGTGGCTCTCGAGCTGGCGCGGCGATTGTGGAACCGGGAGGAAGCGGTGGCACGGCTGTGAAGACGGGACCAAGCCCGGCGAACGAGATCCCCGAGACCGGGACGGCGTACCTCGATGGCGCCTTCGTGCCGTTCGGAGACGCGAAGGTCAGCATCGCGACGCACGCCCTGCAATACGGGACGGGCGTGTTCGAGGGGATCCGCGCGTACTGGAATCCGGCCGCGGAGCAGCTCTACGTGTTCCGCCTTCGCGAGCACTTCGAGCGGATGACCCGCTCGTGCCGCATCGTGCGCATCGGCCTGCCCGGTGACGCCGATCGGCTGTCGGAGATCGTGCTGGAGCTCCTCCGGCGCAACGCGTTCCGCGGCGACGTGTACGTCCGCCCGCTCGCGTACAAGGCCGCGAGGGTCGTGAAGGTCGCGCTGCACGGGCTGCGCGACGGCTTCGGCGTCTACGCGTTCCCGATGGGCGGCTACCTGTCCACCGGCGGCCTGACCGCGCACACCACCAGCTGGCGGCGGATCTCCGACGAGGCGATCCCGGCCCGGGCCAAGGTGACCGGCGCGTACATCAACACCGCGCTCGCGGTGGATGAGGCCGGTGAGCACGGTGCGGAGGAGGCGATCTTCCTCACCGGCGGCGGGCACGTCTCCGAGGGCGGGGGCTCGAACCTGTTCATGGTCCGTGACGGCGCGCTCGTCACCCCGCCGGTGACCGACGACATCCTCGAAGGCATCACCCGGCAGACGATCGCCGAGCTGGCCCGCGAGCTGGGCTACGCGTTCATCGAGCGGCCGATCGACCGCACCGAGCTGTTCATCTGCGAGGAGCTGTTCTTCTGCGGGACGGGGGCCCAGGTCGCGCCGTGCGTGAAGGTCGACGGGCGGCAGGTTGGCGGCGGCGGGATCGGGCCCATCGCGAAGGCCATCGGCGACCGGTACTTCGCGATCGCACGCGGCGACGATGCGTCGCACCCCGAGTGGCGGACCGCGGTGTACGTCCGATGAAGGTCGCGTATCAGGGACTCGCCGGCGCGTACTCCGAGGCGGCGGTCGTCGCGCTCTTCCCCAAGGACACGCCGGTCCCGTCGCGGACGTTCGGCGACGTGTTCGCGGCCCTCGAATCGAGCACGGTCGCGGCCGCGGTCGTGCCGGTGGAGAACACCCACGTCGGCTCGGTGGTGGACGTCTACGACCTGCTTCGCGGCCACTCCGGATTGCAGGTCATCGCGGAGGCGATCGTCCGGGTCCGGCACTGCCTGCTCGCTCGTCCCGGCGCGACGCTCGAGGGCATCAAAAGCGCCCGCTCGCACCCGCAGGCGCTCGCCCAGGTCGACGACTTCCTCCGCGCGCGCCACATCGAGCCGGTCGTCGCGTACGACACCGCCGGTGCCGCGGCGGAGGTCGCCGCCGGTACGGACGCGACCGTCGCCGCCGTCGCGAGCAAGCGCGCGGCGCGCGAGTACGGCCTGACCGTGCTCGCCGAGGGGATCGAGACGACGCCGGACAACTTCACCCGCTTCTTCGCGCTCGCGCGGCGCGGCGACGAATACCCCGGAGACCGGGTGCCCGAGGCGCTGCGCGCCGGCCCGCGCAAGTCGAGCCTCGCGTACGCCACCTCGAACACCCCGGGCGCGCTCACCCGATCGCTGCAGCCGTTCGCGACCGCGGGACTGCAGCTCACGAAGATCGAGTCGCGTCCGAGCCGGGCGGCGCCGTGGGACTACGTCTTCTACCTCGATTTCGAGGGCGACCCGACGCGCACGCCGGCGACCGAGGCTCTCGCGCTCATGAAGACGTGCTGCGCATGGGTCCAGGTGCTCGGCACGTACCGCGCCGCGACCACCGTCCTCGAGCCCGACTAGCACGTGGCGAGCGCGCCGGCGGGCCCTCGTGCCGGCCCGTACCAACCGTCACGTCGCGCGGGGCGCGTAGACCCGAAGGGCTCTCGGCCGGACGGTGAAGGTCTGCGGCAGCGGGCCGACGACGACGCCGTCGGCGTGGACCATGAGCTCCGTCGTTCCCGAGAACGTGATCCGCGCGCCGCGATAGCGGCGCCCGTGGGCCGGCCGGTCCCGAGCCATCGCCGCGGCGACCAGCTCGCGGAGCACCCGGCGCTTGCTGTCGCCGAAGACCACGAGATCCAGCTTTCCGTCGTCCACGCTGGCACCCGGTGCGACCTCGAACCCCCACCCGTACCACGGCCCGTTGCTCACGACGGCCTGCAGCACCCGGAACGACCGGACGCGGCCATCGATGTCGATCCGGATGCGGGCGCTGCGCTTCCGCAGCAGGCTCCCGATCGCGGCCAGCGCCAGCCCGCGCTGGCCGCGCTTGATCGCGCGTCCGGCGTTGAACGCCTCCGCGTCGAGCCCGATGCCCGCGGCCTCGAAGAAGACCTCGCCGCGCACCTCGCCGACGTCGATCTTCCGCATCGTCGAGCGCGCGATGATCTCCGCCGCCGCGCGCGGATCGTCGCGCGGGATCTCGAGCGCGCGCGCGATGTTCATGAACGTCCCGAACGGAAGGATCCCGAGGGTCACCTCGGTGCCGACGAGCGCGCGAGCGGCGGCGCCCACGGTTCCGTCCCCGCCCGCCGCGATCGCCACGTCGTATCCCTCGGCGACGGCGCGCTGCGCGAGCTCGGTCGCGGTCGGGTGCTCGAGGCCGGTCTCGACGATGTCGATGACCGCGAAGCGCTCGCGCAGCAGCTCGAGCACCGCCTCGACGTCGGCGCGCGCGGTCCCGCCGCCGGCGGCCGGATTGACGATGGCGAGCGCACGCGGCATGCGAGGGTCAGTGTGACCGCTCGCGGCGTCGGCAACGTTAGGGAACGGTGAGCGCCTCGCACACCGCGGTCCTGCTGTCCCCCGGTGTGGGCCCGCCGGTCAGCGCGTAGATGGTCTGGCCCACCGCGGCGATACCGAGGCCGTGGCGCGGCGTCGGAAGATCGGGGCCACGCGACCACGCGCCGGTCGACGCGTCGTAGATCTCGACCTGCGCGAAGGTGCCGCTCGGCTGCTCGCCGCCGATGACGTAGAGCCGCCGGCCGACGACCGCGGCACCGACACCCCCGCGTGGCGTCGGCGCCGGCGCGAGGGTCTCCCAGCGATCCTCCTGCGTGACGTAGCACTCGAAGGTCGGGAGGTTCAAATCGAGCGACAGCCGACGGCCGCCGATCGCGCAGACCTTCGCGTCCAGCTCCGCCGCGGCCAGGTGATCGCGCGGGGTCGGGATGGGCGCGCCGATGCTCCAGCCGCCGCCGTCATGCAGCACGTACGTCGGGGCGACCAGGCGCCCACCGTCCCATCCGCCGACGACGTAGACGTCTCCGCCCCGGGCGACCGCCGCGCCCTGCGATCGCGGCCCGGGCATCCGCGGCAGCTCGGTCCAGCGATCGAGGAGGAGGTCGTAGCGAAAGGCGCGATCCGTCGGTCGCCCGTTGACGTTCCCGCCGATCACGAAGAGCGAGCGGCCGGCGGTCTCGGCGACCATCGGGTGGTCGACGCCGACCGGCACCGTCGTGACCCGCTCCCAGCGCCCGGCGGCAGGGTCGTACCGCTCGACGACATCCGGCCCGCCGGATCCGCCGATGACGTAGATGCCGGCGCGGCTTGCGACCGCGCCGACCTCGCTGCGCGGGGTCGGGATGTCGGCGACGCGGCGCCATGCCGCCGCGGCAGGGCCGGTCGCCGGGGCGGGGAGCGGCGTGGCGGCGATCGTGCCGCTCGGGGCCGGCGAGGGCGACGGGACGACGCTCGCGGCGCAGGCGCTCAGGACGCACGACGCGAGAGCGACGGACCTCGCTGCCATGCCGGGTCCGCGGCGCCCCACGTCCGGACGGTACCAGCGGTGCGTTGCCCGCGGTTGACCCGTACAATCGCGCACGGAGGGGAGTCCCATCCAAGCGCATCCTCGGGAGGAATTGACGGTATGAAGTCCGGTGGTTTCCCGTGCCGCTTTGCCGGGTGCGATGTCCGATTCCAGGTCTTGGACCAGAGCTCGATGCAGTCGCTTCTCGCGGCGAGCGAGCAGCGCACGAATCACGAGGTGACGACGCACGGCTACCACCACGTGAAGATCGAGGACACTCCGCCGAACTACGCGAAGGGACCGCTCAAGGTCCGCCGCGCCGACTACATCTAGTCCGCCGAGCCGCGCACTCGTGCGTGAGGCTCGCCACCACGAGCAGACCCGCTTGGTGCAGGTCACCTGCGTCGCGTGCGAGCAGTCATTTCGTTGCCGTCTACACCGAAGGGCCGCGGGCGAACGCGATCTCGTTCGTCAGGGCGCGGACCGCCCGCTGCACCGTGAGGCCCGGGTCGGGCGCGTGAAGATCGCCTGAGGACGGGGCACGCGCGATCAGTGCGCGGCCGGCCGCCGTGCGGCCGCGGACGGCAGGCGGGTCGCGAGGACCAGCCCGATCGCCGCCAGCGCGGCCCCGGTGAGGAAGGCGGCGTGATAGCCCTCGTTGAGCGCGGCGGCATCCGCCTGCCCGCCGGCGGCCGCGGCAGCGGTCCGGGCCGCGGCGATGGTCACCAGGACCGCGAGCCCGATGGCGCCGCCGACCATCTGAAACGTGCTGACCAGCCCGGAGATCAGCCCGCTGTCCTGCGGCGTGGCGTCGCTCGTGGCGATGAGGATGAGCGGCAGGAAGGCCAGGCCGCCGCCGACCGCGATGAGGAACAACGGGGGCGCCAGATCCACCGCGTAGCTTCCCGCCACCGGCGTCCGGGCGAGCAGCGCGAGGCCGGCGGCCGCCAGCGACATGCCGACCAGCAGCGTCCGCTTCGGCCCGAGGCTACCGACGACCTTCGCCGCGATGCCAAGCGACATCGCGGCGAAGGCCAGCATCGCCGGCAGGAACCCGAGCCCGGTCTGCAGCGAGTCGAAGCCGAGAACGCGCTGCATGTACAGCGGAGAGAAGAAGAACCAGCCGAAGAACGCGGCCATGAGGCACACGATGATGGCGTTCGAGATCGATACGGCCGGCGAGCGGAACACGCGCAGCGGGACCATCGGCGCCGCGACCCGCCGCTCGATCGCCACGAACGCGGCCAGCAGCGCGACCGCCAGCCCGAGGCACGCGATCACCGGCGGCGAGGCCCACCCGGACTCGGACGCGCTCAGGATCCCGTAGACCGCGAGGATCGGCGCCGCCGTGATGGTGAGCGCGCCACCGATGTCGACACCGCTCCCGAGGCCGAGGCCCCGACTCGCAGGGAGAAGGGGCCAGGCGAACGCGATCGCCACGGCCCCGATGGGCACGTTCAGCAGGAAGATCAGGTGCCAGTCCCCGGCCTGCGTCAGCACGCCCCCGAGCACGACGCCGACCGCGCCGCCGGCCGAGGACACGAACCCCCAGACGCTCATCGCTTTCGCCCGGTCGCCGGGCTCCCGGAACAGCTCGAGGATCAGGGAGAACGCGACCGCCTGCACGATCGCCCCGCCGACGCCCTGGGCGGCGCGCGCGGCGACGAGCACCCACTGCGCGGCGGCGAAGCCGCAGGCGAGCGACGCCAGCGTGAAGATGGCCAGCCCCGCGATGAACACGGCTCGCCTGCCGATGAGGTCCGCCGCCCGCCCGCCGAGCAGCAGGAAGCCGCCGAACGTCAGGACGTACGCGTTCACGACCCACGCGAGGCCGGATTGCGAGAAGCCGAGGTCCCGCTGGATCGACGGCAGCGCGATGTTCACGATCGTGCCGTCGAGCACGATCATCAGCGCGCCGAAGCACACCAGACCGAGCGCGGCCCAGCGTCGTGCGGCGGGCCGCGCGTCTTCGCCCGTGTCGTCGGCGGTCCGAGGCGCGAGCGTCGCACTCATCGGCCGCGTGCCTGCTCCAGGGCCTTCACGTCGATCTTGCGCATCGTGAGCATCGCGTCGAGGACCGCCTTCGCCTTCCGGGGATCCGGGTCGGCCAGCCCGTCGCTGAGGGCCGTCGGGATGATCTGCCACCAGAGTCCGAACTTGTCCTTCACCCAGCCGCAACGCGACTCCTCGCCGCCCGCGCCGAGCTTGTCCCAGTAGTAGTCCACTTCCTCCTGGGTCTTGCAGCTCACGAAGAGCGAGATCGCTTCGGTGAACTTGAACTCCGGGCCGGCGTTCATTCCCATGAACTCCTGACCGTCCAGCTCGAAGGTCACGCCCATCGCCTTGCCGTTCGGCCCGGGGGAGACGCTCAGGACCTTGGAGTTCTTGAAGACCGAGACGTAGTGGCGCATCGCCTCTTCGGCCTGGTCGTCGAACCAGAGGAACGGCGTGATCTTCTTCATTTGCTCTCCCCTATTTCTTTCCGGACAGCGTCGCGAGGTGGGCGGCGAAGTGATCGAGGATCTGACCGTAGCCGGCGCGCTCCTGCGCCTCGCCCATCGCCATCTCGATCGAGAGCGTGAGCCTGGTCCCGCCGAGGACCTCCTCGAAGGTCGTCGTCATCAGCCGGCCGTCGCCGATGACCAGGACGATCCGCTCCGGCTTCACGACCTCGCGGTACGTGCCCTCGAACAGGAAGCCCTCGGTGCTGTGGTCCGCCGGGCGCATGCCGACGCTGACCTTGCCGCCGGGACGGAGATCGACCTCCGCCGACGGCGACTCCCACTCGTTCGCGAACATCCACTTCGTCATGTGCTTCGGGTCGGTGTACGCGGTCCAGACGAGGTCCCGCGGCGCGTTGAACACGCGCACGAGCGTGAGGGTGCGATCGGAGACGGTCACGCCGCGGTCGGTGCTGTTGCCGGAGAGCACGCCCGCGAGCTTGCCGAGGCTCTGGGCGATGCCCTCGGCCATCCCCTGCGACCGCATCGCCTCGAAGGCCTCGACGGTCTCGAGCGTCTGCTCGACCGTGCACCTGGTCTTCGTCCCGGCATGATCCTCGAAGCGGACGGTGGTCAGGACCATCGGCAGCTTCCGGTCCTCGAACTCGGGCTCCATCGTGAAGACGAGGCGTTCGTTCGGCACGGCCTCCCGGATCACGCCCGGTCCGGGGTACACCGCGCCGTCGAACGGCGGGCCGTCGGGTGCTTTCATGTCGACGCGGAACACGCCGCCCGGCCGCGGATCGACCTCGCACCGCGGCGAAGTGAAGCCTTCCGGCGGGAACCACTTCGCCAGCTGCTTCGGATCGGTCCACGCCCGATAGACCAGCTCGCGGGGTGCGTCGAATATCCGGGTCGTGACGAGCGTCCGCTCCGGTGCGCTGACGTTACTTCCTGCGGCCATGCTGATGTTCCTCCCGTTGCAGCTCGCGTAGGTGCGCGTCGAGGCGATCGAGGCTCTGCTCCCAAAAGATGCGGTAGCGCTCCATCCACTTGGCGGCCTCCCGGAGGCGCTGCGCCTCGAGCCGTGCCGGACGCCATTGGGCGTCCCGGCCGCGCGAGATCAGCCCCGCGTTCTCGAGCACCTTGAGATGCTTCGACACCGCGGGCAACGTCATGTCGAACGGCTTCGCCAGCTCCGTGACCGTAGCCTCCCCGGACGCCAGGCGCGCGAGGATCGCCCGCCTGGTCGGGTCGGCAATGGCTCCAAACGTGGCGCTCAGCCGGTCGCTCGCCATCCGTACTTCACCTTCCGGTTACTTAACTAGATGGTGTAGTAACGCGGCCGCGGCGAACTGTCAAGAGCCGGACGGGGAAAGGGCGGAAGGGCCCACCGCCGGCATCCAGCGCCGGCAGGCTTCCAGCCGACTAGCCGACGGCGGACCCGTCCAGGTAGGGAGAATGAGGTGGAAGGTCTCCCGACCGTAGCGACGGGCCGGGGGTCGCGCAGTAGCGGCGCGGTTGTGACCGGGTACGCGAATGGTGCGCGGCCGGCCGCGCACGGCGCACGCGACCGTGAAACGTGACCGCGACGTGGGCGATCGTCAGGGCGCATGCACGTTCGCGTGACGTCACGGCTGTGGAAGGAGGCCGACCCCGCCTGCCGGCATCTCCGCCTAGGCCCGTCCGACCGTAGGCTGGTGGCGATGACGACGACCTCCCTCGACAAGGGCAAGATCAAGGTGCTGCTGCTCGAAGGCCTCGACGCGAGCGCGATCGAGGCGTTCCGCGCGGACGGCTACACGAGCATCGAGACGCACCGGACGGCGCTCGCGGAGCGCGAGCTGGTCGAGCGCATCCGCGACGCGCACGTGCTCGGGATCCGCTCCCGGACGAAGGTCCCGGAGGCCGCGCTCGCGCGGGCCGAGAAGCTCGTCGCGATCGGCTGCTTCTGCATCGGCACGGATCAGGTGGACGTGGAAGCCGCGCGCGACCGCGGTGTGCCGGTCTTCAACGCGCCGTTCTCGAACACCCGGAGCGTGGCGGAGCTCGTGCTCGGCGAGATCATCATGCTGTGCCGCGGCGTGCCGCAGCGGAACGCCGCCGCGCACCGCGGCGCGTGGATGAAGTCGGTCGGCGGATCGATGGAGGTCCGGGGCAAGTGCCTCGGGATCGTCGGGTACGGCCACATCGGTACGCAGATCGGCATCCTC
>JAXDLF010000130.1:0-4070 GCA_034666765.1 Chloroflexota bacterium | reverse complement strand
CGCGGCCCGAACATGTCCCCGAGCCGGGCGGACGTGATCAGCAGCACCGCGTAGACCAGGCTGTACGCGTTGAGCATCCAGAGGATGCCGTCGAGCGGCGCCTTGAGGTCGTCGACGATGCTCGGGATCGCGATGTTCACGATCGTCAGGTCGAGCAGGGTCATGAACAGGCCCAGGCTGAAGACCATGAGCACGAGCCAGGGGTTCTTGCGAGACGCGTCTTGCATTGGGGACCCTCCGTCCGTCGGCTACACTACACCGTAGCTCGTTGCACGGCACAGTATCTGCACCGCGCAGAGATGCACCGTATCAGCCGCTACAGACCGGAGGTGGCCAATGGCGCCGAAGCGATCGCGCGCCGAGCTCATGCAGGCCATCCGGAGCGGCTTCCAGCAGACAAGCGGACAGTCGGTGACGCTGAGCCAGCTCATCGCGGACAAGGTCGGGATCGCCTCGAGCGACCTCGAGTGCCTGGGCTTCCTCGAGGACGGCGGCCCGATGACCGCCGGCCGGCTCGCGGAGCTGACCGGCTTGACCAGTGGCGCGGTGACCCGGATGGTCGACCGGCTGGAGGCCGCGCGGTACGTGCGCCGGCGCAACGACCCCGCCGACCGCCGGCGGGTGGTGGTCGAGCTGGTCCCCGGGCGGGCGAAGGAGTTCGCGCGCTTCTACGAGCCGATGGCCCGCGGCACGACGGAGTTCCTGGCCCGATACAGCGATCGGGAGCTCGCGCTCATCGCCGAGCTGCTCGACCACATGCTCGACTTCGGCCGGACCCAGGCGGCGCGGATCGAAGCGCTTCCCCCGACGCCGCGGCGGAGGCCGGCGAAGCGCTGAACCGGCTCAGGCCGAGACGGGCGCCTGGACCACCGGCAGGGTGTGGATCGCGCGCGGGACGAGGAGCACGCTCGCGCGCTGGGGCCGCCCGATGTGCTCGTACGCGATATCGAGCGCTTCCTCCACGTCGACGGCCGCGCGCAGCTTCGCGAGACGCACCACCTCGGGTGCTTCCGACGCGGCCACGACGATCTGGCAGTGCTGCAGGGTGAGTGCGACCATCACGGCCCGCTGCTCGCCGCCCTCGAAGTGGCGCCGCGCGGCCTCGACGACCGCGGCCGGCGACTCGGCCGACTCGAGCGCGTGCAGGAACCGCTGCTCCCCCGCTCCCTCGCCGGCGCCCTCGTCGAGCTTGGCGGGCAGGATGATCGATCCACCCTCGCGGACGACGGGCGTCGGCGCGAACCGCAGGTACGTCGCCGCGCGGGAGGCCTGATAGAGGTTCACGTCCTTTGGCGCACCCACCCCGGCGATCACGATGTCGTACTGCTTGCTGATCGGCCGGGTGTAGATCCGGCTCGCGTGCATCACCATCTCGACGAGCACGTGGTCGGGCTCGCCGGCGGCCACGGCGACGACGCGCTCGCGGTCGTCGGTGACCACGTTGAGGCAGAACACCAAACCCGCGCGCTTCGCGATCTCGCGCACCGTCTCGTGGAACGGGTTGCCGTCGATCCGCCCGAGCCGGACCCCGGGATCCTCGAGGAACCGCATGCCGTGCGTCGCGGTGATGACCGGCTCGCCACAGCAGCCGATCGCGACCGTCTTCCGCCCGCCCGAATACCCGGCGTACTGGTGCGGCTCGACGATGCCGGTCGCGATGACGAGGTCGGCGTCCTTGACGATCTTCTGGGTGAACCCGGGTACGCCGTACGGCGGGATCGGTCCGAGGTCCGCCCACTTCGCCGGATCGAGCCCATCCGAGTCCACGACCGCCACGCGGTCCACGACCGCGTCGCCGAGCTTCTGCCGCTTCTCCGACGCGGTCGTCGCGCGATGGAGGCCCACGGCGACGATCACCGTGATCCGCTCGTTCGGGATGCCCCCGCGGTTGAGCTCGTCGAGGAGCGGGGGCACCAGCACGTCGTCGGGGCAGGCCCGCGTGAGATCGGTCACGGCGATGACCGCGACGGCCTTGCGGGCGCCGGCCTTCGCGACGGCGGCACGGGCCAGCGCGTGCAGCGGCGGCGACCCCATCGGCGTCTCGAGCACGCCCGCGATCGTCGTCGGGAGATCGGCGATGGGCTGGACGTGGGCGGACTCGACGATGTCGACGTCGAACCACGGCTGGACCATGAAGTCCAGCTCCTGGTGACCGTACGGGACGCGCAGCATGCGCTCGCCGCCCGGAGGGGCCTTCTGCATGAAGCGACTCTACGAGACGGCCCGCGCGGCCGGGACGGGGGCGCCCGTCCCGGCCGGGCCTGGGTCAGATCAGGTGGAGCAGCCGCAGCACGACCAGGATGACGACGATGACGAGCAGGATGTGCACCCAGCTCCCGCCACCGGCCGTCAGGCCGCTCGTATCGATGGCCGGGCCGCGGGCGTACACCCGGCCGCGCCCGAAATACCCGAACAGCCAGAGCAGCAGCAGGACGACGATGATGAGCTCGATGAGCCCCATAC
Organism: Chloroflexota bacterium; assembly: GCA_034666765.1. Lineage (GTDB taxonomy): Bacteria > Chloroflexota > Limnocylindria > P2-11E > P2-11E > UBA4735. The sequence goes on along the minus strand of JAXDLF010000130.1, from coordinate 1,607 downwards.
ACACCTCCGGGCGGGTCGCTGCTCGATGAGCGCCCGCTTCGCGGAGTGGATACGCACGGCCGATGCCGTGCGGGCGACGACGAAAAAACTGGAGAAGTTGAGCCTCCTGGGCGGCTACGTCGTGCGCCTCGACGACGCCGATCTCGCCGTCGCCGCCCGGCTCTTCGCCGGCGTCCCGTTCCCGCGGACCGATGAGCGGGTCCTCTCGGTGGGGTGGCGCGCGCTCCTCGACGCGGTCATCGCGCGCAGCGGGGCGACGGGCGACGACATCGAGGCGTCGTACCAGCGGCACGCCGACATGGGCGACGTGGCGGCCGAGGTGACCGAACGCTCGGCGACCCCGCCGGTGCCGCCGCCGCTGACGCTCGCCGAGGTCGCGGAGGCCTTCGACCGGATCGCCGCGGCGCGCGGCGTGGCCGCGAAGCGGGAGCTCCTCGACGCGCTCTTCGCGCGGGCGACCGCGGGCGAGCTCCGCTACCTGGTGAAGGTGATGAGCGGCGAGCCGCGGATCGGGCTGCGCGAGGGCCTGCTCGAGGACGCGATCGCGCGGGCCTTCGGCCGCGACCGCGAGGCGGTCGGCCGCGCCCACATGCTCGGGGGCGATATCGGCGTGACCGCGGTCCAGGCGAAGAACGACACCCTGGATCAGGCGCGCTTCGTCCACTTCGCGCCGATCGGGATGATGCTCGCGACGCCGGTCCTCGAGCTCGGCGAGGTGCCGAAGCGCTTCCCTCCCCCGTACGTCGTCGAGGACAAGTACGACGGCGTGCGGGCCCAGGTGCACAAGGAGGGCGATCGCGTCGAGCTCTACTCACGGACGTCCGACCGCGTCACCGATCGATTCCCCGAGCTCGTCGAGCCGCTGCGCGCGATCCCCGGCACGTACGTCCTCGACGCGGAGATCCTGGCCCTCGATCCGGCCGGCCGGGCGATCCCGTTCACGCGATTCCAGCGCCGCCTGGGCCGCAAGGTCGTGAGCGACGAGCTCAAGCGCGAGCTGCCGGCGACGCTCGTCGTCTTCGACGTGCTGGAGCGCGATGGGATGCCGCTCCTCGACGTCCCCCTCGCCGAGCGCCAGGCGGTCCTGCGCTCGCTTCCGCTCGGGCCCCCGCTCGCGTTCGCGCGCTCGGCCGAGCTCGGCACCGGCGGCGACGAGCTCGTCGCGGCACTGGACGCGGAGTTCGCCGCGGCGCGCGAGCGGGGCAACGAGGGCCTGATGGTGAAGGACCCGCGGTCGCCGTACCGGCCCGGCCGGCGCGGCATGGAGTGGCTGAAGGTGAAGCGAGCCCTCCGGACGCTCGACGTCGTCGTCACCGCGGTCGAGTGGGGCCACGGGAAGCGCCGGGCGGTCCTCTCCGACTACACATTCGCCGTCCGCGACGGCGACCGGTACCTGAATGTCGGCAAGGCGTACTCGGGCCTCACCGACAAGGAGATCGCGGAGATGACCGAGCACTTCAAGGAGCGCACCCTCAAGGACTTCGGCCGCGCGCGACTCGTCGTGCCGGACACGGTCATCGAGGTCGCGTTCGACCAGGTCCAGCGGAGCGCCCGCCATACGTCCGGCTACGCGCTTCGCTTCCCCCGCATCGTCCGGCTGCGGCCGG
>JAXDLF010000129.1:0-3619 GCA_034666765.1 Chloroflexota bacterium | reverse complement strand
GAGGTCGCCGTGGACGAGCAGCCGGGCACCGGCCCGGGGCGTCAGGGCGACATTCGCCGCGGCCGTCGCGAACAGGCTGCAGCGGATCTGCGAGGTGTTGTCGCGGAGGGTGAAGTACGCGTGGCCGGCCGCGGACACCGTGGCCTCGGAGACCTCGCCCTCGATCCAGAGGTCCTTGAAGCCGTCGCCCTCCATGAGCCGGCGGGCGACCAGGATCGTGAGCTCGTGGACCCGGAAGACCCGCTCGGGCGCGCCGGTCACGACGCCCGCTCGATGTACTCCCCGGTCCGGGTGTCGACCTTGATCTTGTCGCCCTGGTTCACGAACAGCGGGACGTTCACCCGGAGGCCCGACTCGAGCGTCGCCGGCTTGTTGGCGCCGGTGGCGGTGTCGCCCTTCAGTCCGAACTCCACGCTCGCGACCGTCATCACCACCGAGGGCGGCAGGTCGACGCCGATGGGGTCACCCTCGTACTCGTTGAGCGTCACGACCATCCCGTCGGTCAGGTAGTTCACCGCCTCGCCGAGCTGATCCGCGTCGAGCGCGATCTGATCGAACGTCTTCGTGTCCATGAAGTGATAGAGGTCGCCGTCGTGATACATGTACTGGACGTCGCGGTGGTCCAGGCGGGCCCGCGCGAAGCGGTCGCCGGCCTGGAACGTCTTCTCGATGAGGTCCCCCCGCCGCACGTTGCGGAGCTTCATCCGCACCTGCGCGCTCCCCCGCCCCATCTTGATGTGCTGGAACTCGACTATCTGGTAGAGCGTGCCGTCGAGCTCGATCGTCATGCCGCGCTTGATCTCACCGGTGCTGACCATTTGTCGAGGCGTGCCGCAGAAGCCACGTCATGGCTTCCTCGTAGCCCGCCACTCCTTTACCTATCACTTGATGCGCCGTGACGTCCGCCAGATACGTATGGTGCCTGAACGGCTCGCGCTTGCCGATGTCGCTGACGTGGACCTCGACCACCGGGAACGTGCATCCGGCCACGGCGTCGCGCAGGACGACGGAGGTGTGGGCCAGCCCGCCGGGGTTGATGATCGCGCCGTCGGCGCCGGCGTGCTCCTGCAGGAAGTCGATGAGCGCGCCCTCGTGGTTGGACTGGAAGTCGGCGACGGTGTGGCCCGGCCCGGCGAGGTCGCGGCAGCGCCGGACCACTTCGGCCAGGGTCGTGGTCCCGTAGATCGCGGGCTCGCGCGTGCCGAGGGTGTTGAGGTTGGGTCCGTTGACCAGCAGCAGCTTCATCGCGCCGCCACGATCGCGGCTGCGGCGCGCAGCGAGCGCGCGTTCACGTCGGTGACCTCGCTGAAGCGGCCGATGGTCCGCGGGAGGATCCACCGGACCGCACCGGCCTTCACCTTCTTGTCCTGCGCGAGGTAGGACCAGGTGCTCGCCGGAAGCCTGGCCCGGATCGGGAGGCCGGCCGCGACCAGCAGCGCCTCGAGGCGCCGGCGCAGCGATGCGGGCGCGAGATCGAGCCCCTCGGCGAGGGCCGAGGCGAACACCATCCCCACGCTGACCGCTTCGCCGTGGGTGACCCGGTAGTGGCTCGCGGCCTCGTAGGCGTGGCCGAGGGTGTGGCCGAAATTCAGCAGCTCCCGCAGCCCCGCCTCGCGCTCGTCGGCCGCCACGATGCCCGCCTTCACCGTCGCGGCAAGGGCGATCGAGCCGACGGTGGGACCGAGATCGCCCGCGATCACGGCGGCCGCGGACCGTTCGACCTGCGCGACCGACTCGCGGTCCGAGAGGAACGCGCACTTGGCGATCTCGGCGAACCCGGACGCGCGCTGCCGCCGGGGCAATGACGCGAGCACGCTCGGGTCCGCGAGCACGGCGTCGGGCTGGTGGAACGCGCCGGCGAGATTCTTTCCGCGCGCGAGGTCGATGCCGGTCTTCCCCCCGATCGACGAGTCGACCATCGCCAGCAGGGTCGTCGGCAGCTGCGCGAGCCGCACGCCACGGAGGTAGGTCGCGGCGGCGAACCCCGCGAGGTCCCCGACGGTCCCTCCGCCGAGCGCGATGACGCCGCCGTCGCGCCCGATCCGGGCCTCGGCGAACGCGTCCCACAGCCTCGCGAGGGCGCCCGGGGTCTTGGCGCGCTCGCCGCGGGGCACGCGAACGACCGTCGCCTCGATGCCCGCGGCGGCGCAGGATCGCAGCACCGTCGGCGCGTGGCGCGTCGCGGTCAGGCCGTCGGCGACGATCGCCACCCGGCCGGCCCAGCCGAGATCCCGGAGGTGCGACCCGGCGTGCGCCAGCAGGCCGGCGCGCACGAGGACCGGGTACGGATGCGACGCGAGCACGTCGATCCGAACGCCGCGCGCGGACACGAGCCAGGCGGCGATGGCGAGGGCGACCTCGTGCGGCTCGACGCGGTCGACCGCGAACGCCGCGTCGACGTCGGCGTAGACGTCGCGGCGCTCCTTCAGCACGCGGCTCGCGTGCCGACGCGGTCCGACATCCAGGTGCCCGCGCTTGTCCATCGTCGCGGCGATGCCGCGGGCCACCGTCGAGACCGAGCCGGTGAGCCCGACGCGGAGCCCGAGCGCGCTCATCCGGGCGCGGTTCGGCGCGAGGAGCACCGCGCCGCCGCCGGTCGAGACGACGACGAGCGCCGGCGTCGGCGCCAGCGCGGCCAGGGCCTCGGACTCGAGGGCCCGGAACCGCGGCATCCCATCCCCGGAGATGACCGCCGCGCACGGCTTCCCCGCCGCGCGCTCGATCTCGTCGTCGAGGTCGATGGCCCGACCGCCGATCGCCTCGGCCAGCAGCGGTGCGACGGTCGATTTCCCGATGCCCGGAGGTCCGACCAGGAAGAGGTGCATCAGCGGTCGGCGATCGGCTTCAGGCGCTCGCGGTAGTGCGCGACGGCGGTGGTGATGTCGTCCAGGGTGTCCTCGCCGAACTTGAGGCAGACCGCGTCCGCGAGGACGAGCGCGAGCATGGCCTCCGCGACGACGCCCGCCGCCGGGATGATGCAGACGTCGCTGCGCTCGACATGGGCCGGTGCCGGATCGCCGCTGCGCAGATCGACCGACGGCAGGGGCTTCATGAGCGTGGAGATCGGCTTGAACGCGACCCGCACGACGACATCCTCGCCGTTCGTGACGCCGCCCTCGAGTCCGCCCGCGCGATTGCGCGGCCGCCCGAAGCCGGTGCCCCGGCGCTCGATCGGGTCGTGGACCAGGCTCCCGAGATCGGCCGCCGCGTCGAAGGCGTCCGCGAACTCGACGCCCTTGGCCGACTGGATCGACGCAAGCGCCTGGGCGATCCGGCCGTCGAGGCGCCGGTCCCACTGGGCGTACGTGCCGAGACCGCTGATCACGCCCGTGGCGCGGACCGCGGTCACACCGCCGAGCGTGTCGCCGGCCTCCTTCGCCGCCGCGATCGCGGCGATCATCCGCGCCGACGCGCCAGGGTCCCCGCAGCGGACCTCGCTCTTCTCGATCGCGTCCCGATCGAAGCGGGCGACCGCGGTCACGTCGCCGATCCGGATCGTCTCGCTCAGGACGTCGATGCCGATCGCCCGGAGGAGCGCCCGCGCGATGCCGCCCGCCGCCACGCGCGCCGCGGTCTCCCGGGCACTCGCGCGCTCGAGGACGTCGCGCACGTCGTCCAG
>JAXDLF010000128.1:0-15116 GCA_034666765.1 Chloroflexota bacterium | reverse complement strand
CGACGCGCCGGATCACCGGCGGTGACGAGCGTGACGTCAGACGTAGTCGAGCACCACCTGAACCGTCTCGCCGTCCCGGCCGTCGAGGAGCGCATAGGCCTCCGCCGCGCGGGCGAACGGGACGCGGTGCGTGATCAGCTCGGCCAGGACCAGCTCCTCGAGCAGTTCCATCGCCAACCCGATCCGCCGCTCGCGGTCCCAGCGCGGCCCGAGGGACGGATCGATCCGCGCGACCTGCGAGCTGATGAGGCGTACGCGGCCCCGGTGGAAGTGGCCGCCGAGGTCCAGGGCCACGGGCTTCTCGCCGTACCACGAGCAGACGACCACGGTCCCCTCGGGCGCGACGCAGTCGATCGCGTCCTGGAGCGCGGCGGGACTGCCGCTCGCGTCGATGGCGATGTCGGCACCCTGCCCACCGACGAGGCTGCGCAGCCGCGCCGCGTCGCCCGGGGCGATCGCGGCCGCGGCGCCGCACCGTTCGGCCAGCGCGCGCCGGAGCGCCGACGGCTCGACCGCGACGACGCGCGCGCCCGAGCGACGCAGCAGCTGCGTCACCAGCAGGCCGACGACACCCTGGCCGAACACCGCGACGACCTCGCCGAGACGCGGCTTGGCGTCGAGCACGACGTTGATCGCGGTCTCGAGATTGGCGAGGAACACGCCCTGCTCGGGGGCGGTGCGGTCCGGCAGGCGCCGCACGAGCGACGCGGAGACGACGTACTCGTCCTGATGCGGATGCAGCGCGAACACGAGGTCGCCCTCGCGCACGCCGCGCACGTCGCGCCCGATCGCGGCGACCCGGCCGACGCTCGCGTACCCGTACTTGAGGGGAAAGCCGTAGCCGCCGGCGAGCGTCGGAAGGTCGAGGGCCAGGCCGGGATCGACCTCGCCGCGATACACGAGCATCTCGGTGCCCTGAGAGATCGCCGACAGCGCCGCGCGCACGCGGACGTCCTCCGGCCCCGGTTCGGCGAGCTCTTCGGCCCGCAGCTCCACCGTCCGCGCGCGCGGGAACCACACCGCCGCCGCCACGGTCACTCGGCCTCGGCTGCGAGCTCGCCGTAGAACACGACGTCTTCGCCGCAGGCGATGAACCCGTCCCGCTCGAAGGTCAGCGCGTCGCGGAGCCGGTCGATGTGCAGATCGCCGACTGCCGCGATCCCTTCGCCGATCACCTTCGGCGCGATGCACACGGTGAGCCGATCGATCAGCCGCTCGCGCAGCGCCGTCGTGATGATCCCGCGCCCGCCTTCGATCAGCAGGCTGCGGATCCCCGCGACGCGTAGGCGAAGGAGCAGGTCGCGCAGGTCCACGTGGCCGTCGGCGTCGGCTTTCGTGCGGAGCACCTCGGCGCCGGACGCGCGGATCGCCGAGGCGCGCTCGTCGGACGCCGCCGGCGTCGTCGCGACGATCGTGCGCGCGTCCGCCGTGCTGAGGACCTTGGCGCCCGGCGGGATGCGCAGCCGGCTGTCGACCACGACGCGCACCGGCGAAGCCCCCGGCCCAAGGCGCACGGTGAGCCTCGGGTCGTCGGCGAGGACCGTGCCGATCCCGACGAGGACGGCGTCGTGCGCGGCACGCAGCTCGTGCGCGAGGCGCAGCGATCGCTCGCCACTGACCCACCGCGCGTCGCCGGTGCGCGACGCGATCCGCCCATCGATCGTCTGCGCGTAATGCACCGTCACCAGGGGACGGCCCGCCGGAACACGCGCCGGATCCAGCCGAAGCGGGTCCGGCAGCCCGTCCAGAAGGTGGCCCATGCGCGACGCCTTCGTGCGCAGATAGGGCGCGTTCACGTCGTTGGGAATCGTCTCGAGCGGGACGCGCTCGATGACCGCGACGCCGCGCGCCTCGAGCCCCAGGATCTTGGCCGGGTTGTTGGTGATGAGGCGCACCGACCGGACTCCGAGCTCGCGCAGTACCGCCGCTGCCGTCGCGTACTCGCGGGCGTCGACCGGAAGGCCGAGCTCGACGTTCGCGTCGACCGTGTCCAGCCCGCCATCCTGCAGGCCGTAGGCGCGCACCTTGTTGAAGAGCCCGATCCCTCGTCCCTCGTGGTCGAGGTAGAGCAGGACCCCACGGTCCGCGCCTCCGATCATCGCGAGAGCGGCGTGCAGCTGGTCGCCGCAGTCGCAGCGCAGCGAGCCGAGCACGTCCCCGGTGAGGCATTCGGAGTGGAGGCGGACGAGGACGGGCGCGTCGCCGTCTAGGTCGCCGCGCGCGAGGGCGACGACCTCGGTCCCGTCGAAACGGAAGATGCTCAATCGGAAGTCACCCCAGCGCGTGGGCAGTCGGGCGTCGGCGCGCGAGGCGTCGGCGGGAGGCGCGACGAGCACGTTGTCCATACACCACATAGGGTGCCACTTGTATGCCACGAGCCACGTGGGTCGCGCACTGGCCGGCGCGGTGGTGAGCGGGCTGCCCGGTCGGCTCACCATCCGAGGGCTGCGCTGCCGCGGACGGCAGGGGCCCACGCCCGCTGACCGGCAGCAAGCGAACGACTACCTGGTCGACGTCTCGCTGTCGGTCGACATCGCGGACGCGGTCACTCGGGACGAGCTGGCGGCCGCTCTGGACATCGCCGAGGTCGCATCGGTGGTGCGAAGTGAGGTCGCCCGGAGCCCGCGGGTGTTGCTCGAGCGGTTGACGTCCGATGTCGCGCGCGCGCTGCTCGAGCGGTTCGATCGGATCACCGAGGTCCGGGTCAAGGTCGAGAAGCCCGAGCCGGATGGTCTCGGCGCGGCGGCCGAGGCGGTGGAGCTCACGATCTCGCGGTAGCGACGTCCGCCGGCACCGTGCGGGCGATCCTCACGGTGCGGCGATGAGCGTGCGCATGGCGGTCAGGATCGCGGAGTGGACGTCCGGCGTGTCGTCGGGTGCGATCGGCAGGCCGAACCTGATGCGCACGCGATTGGCCCGGTACGCGGGCAGCGCGAGCTGCAGCAGGGTGGCCATGCGCTGGCGCTCCGTGAGGCCGCCGCGGCGCCTGGCCAGCGGATGGTCGAAGGCTGAGCGCGAGACGACGCCGTGGACGGCGGCAGCGATCACGAGCGTGTCGGGAGCCAGCCGCGCGAGGAGCTCGGTGCTGCGGGACCACGTCGCGAGAGAGGCGACGGCCGCGTCGCGCGACAGGGACGGGTCGACCTCCAGCCCGCCCGCGGGGAAGACCACGACGATCTCGCCGGAGCGGAGCGCCGAGACGATGCGGCGGAACGCCGCCAGGCGGTCGGAGCGATCGTTCGACACGAAGAGGAAGCGTCGGCTCGCGAGTCGGAGCGCGTGCAGGAACGGATAGTCGGCGGCGACGAGCCAGGCGTCGTCGCGGCCGAGCGCCGCGAGGAGAGCAACCGCGTCGGAGAGCCCCGGATGGTTCGCCACGATGAGCAGCGGACCGTTGGCCGGCACGTGCTCGCGACCGTGGACCGCGAGCCCGCCGGTCGCGTCGTCGACGATCCACGCCGAGCCGTCACGCATCCCGGCGTCCCCGAGCGCGCGATCGTATGTGATGAAGCGGCCGGCGACGTGATGCGCGACCGGCCCGACGAGCCACCGGAGGACCTCGACCCCGACGCCGGTGGGGCGGCCGGCAAGCGTTTCCGCCCCCTCCCGAGCGATGATCCGCGCGATCTGGCGGCGTTGGGTGATGATCGGCGAAGGCGGCATGTTCGTGTGCGTGATGCGTTCGAACATGGACCGCGGATCACGCTGTGCTGCAGCGGGCTCAGCCACACCGCGAAGTGTCGCTGACGCCGAGTTTGGACGAGGCGTTGTTGAGGGTCGAAGGCGCCCCCCGGAGATCTTCTGGGGATCTTCGTGGCTCGCACGTGAATCGCACTGTTCCGGAGACGCGGGGTGCGCGGCTCCGGGCCAGGCCCCATTCCGCTCGACGCTAGGATTTCGGCCATCGTGCGCGCCGCGTAGGGGATGGCTATGGACTGCGTTCAGGCTCTCGTCGCGTCGCATCGCGGCTGATACTCCCCACATGACCGCAGGCGACGCTCGCGAACGCCCGACCGGGCCCGGGTCCGGCCGACCACTTGATGCGGCGACCCGCGGCGCGGTAGAGCGCAGCGTGCTCGGCCGCCTGAGCGCGGACGTGCGGGAACAGCTCCTGGCTGAGGCCTTCGAGCGCGTGCTCCCGGCCCACAGCTTCCCGTACAACGCGTCGGATCCACCCTCGCTCGCGGTGATCGTGAGCGGTCTCCTTCGGACGTACATCGTCTCGGGGGACGGGCGCGAGATCACCATTCGCTACGGGCGCCCGGGCGACGTGCTTGGAATGAGTGGCGTGGTCGTCGGCCCGGTGCGGCGGAATGTGCAGGTGCTCGTCGAGGCCAGAGTGCTCTTCCTGAATCCCAAGACGCTGCGCAGCCTCGCGCACAAGGACGTAAGCGTCGCGTGGCTCATGGTCGAGGAGCTCGCGGCCCTCCTCGAGGACCTCTGGGAGGAGGTCGGCGGCGCGGTGTTCGGGACCGTTCCGCAGCGGGTCGCCAGCCACATCCTGGATCTTGCGACGGCGGAGCCGGGTCGGGACGGACTCGTCGCGGTGGTCACCCAGCAGGAGCTCGCGAACGCGGTCGGGTCGGTGCGCGAGGTCGTTCAGCGGTCGATCCGTCAGTTCCGCGAGGAGGGACTCCTCGAGGTCACGCCGCTTGGCATCCGGATCAAAGAGCCGGAGAAGCTCTCCGAGCGGGCCCGCTCGCGCAAGCCGCGCGATGCGCCGGGCCCGCGGTCGACCACGTAGCGGCGCGGTTCAGGGGACTGGGCCGAACCCACCGCCGCCAGGTAGGTCGAAGGTGATCTCGTCTCCCGGCTGGAGTGTGACGACGGTGGGCGCATAGGGATGGCCGTTGAGCATGACGGTGCAGAGGGTGCCCGGCTCGCCTCCGAGGATCCCGGGTGGCGGGAACTGGCGGTTGTTGGGTCGCATCGTGATCGTCGCGGGCGTTTGACCCGCCGTCCGGAGCACGAGGCGCTGGCCCATCCCGCCCTGCCGCCGGCCGCGGCCCCGCGAGTCGGGCAACATCTCCTTGCGCATGAGCAGCAGCGGTACCTGGTTCTCGAGGATCTCGGTCGGGGCGATGCTCGTGTTGATCGGGAAGTTGGCGACGTTCAGGCCGTCGCGCTGACTCAACGCGCCGACCCCGCCGGCCGCGATCAGGAACGAGTTGAACGGCTTGCCGCCGGGGTGCTGGCCGTGGATGACGAGGATGAGCGCGATCCCGGTGCCCGCCTGCACCTGGTCGGGAATCGTTTCCGCGAGGGCCCCGAAGACCGCCTCATGGCAGTGCAGGCTCGTGATCGACCGGCCCTTGACCGGCGACGGGAAGCGGCAGTTGAGGATGCTGCCTTCTGGCGCGAGCACCTCGATCGGCCGGAAGAGCGCCTCGTTGCTGGGGATGTCCGGCACCAGCGCCGCCTTGAGCGCGGTGTGCGTCTCGCCCGCGGTCAGCGCCCACGTGCCGTTCACGGCCGCGTTGCGTGTCTCGGGCGACGTGCCCTCGAAGTCGACGGTCATCCGATCGCCGTCCACGCTGACCTTCACCGCGATGAGGTGCGGATCCGGCGCGTGGTCCGGGGAGGCGGAACGGTCCGGATGGCCGTCGATGAGCACGGAGTGGCGGTAGGTGCCCGACGGGATCTTCGCGATCGCCTCGCGCATGGTGCGCTCCGACAGGTCCTGGATCGCGGTCGAGATCTCCTGGATGTCGGAGAGCCCTGCGTCGTCCAGGAACTCCCCGAGCTGCCGCTCGGCGACGGTCGCTGCGGCCACGAGCGAGCGCAGGTCTCCCAGGACGAGCTCGGGCACCCGCACGTTGGCGGCGAGGATCTCGAGGACGTCCTGGTTCGGCTCGCCCGCGCGGTAGATCTTGCACGGCATGAGCCGCAGTCCCTCTTCGAAGACATCGTGCGCGCCGAAGTACGTGATCGTGCCGCCGATGTCCGGGACGTGCGCCGCGGTGCCGATGTACGCGACGAGCTTGCCCTTGTGGAACGCCGGCCGCACGACGGTGAGGTCGGGCAGGTGGCCGGTCCCCTGCCACGGGTCGTTCGTCAGGAGCACGTCGCCCTCCTGGAGCGTCTCCGGTGGGAAGCGCTTCAGCATCAGGCGGGTGGTCCGCGGAATCATCGCCGTGAAGTGCGCGAGGCTCAGCACCGCCTGGGTGAGGCCGACCGCGTTGGCGTCCATCAGCATCACCGCGAAATCGCGGCTCTCGGCGACGATCGTCGACATGGCCGTACGCACGACCGCGAGGTCGGCTTCGTCCATGATCGTGATGAGGCGATTCCAATACACCTCGAGCGTGATCGGATCCAGTTCCGCCGCGTTGCTCGCGCGGACCAGCGGCTCGGCTCGTGCCATTCCTACGCCTCCAGCCCGAGGTCGATGATCAGATTCAGCTCGTCGTCGATCCGGGCCCGCGCACCGGGTGGCACGACCGCGGTCGATTCGCGCTCCTCGAGGACGGCCGGCCCGTCAAGCGTCGCGCCGGGACGGAGCTCGTAGCGGTCGTACACGTCCGCCGGAACATAGCCGCCCACGGCGTCGAAATAGATCTGGCGCTGACGCTTCTTCGTGGGCTGGCCGCCGGGAGCGGCGACGGCACGGTTGCTCAACGACCGTTGCGGTGACGACGCAACCAGGCGGCAGGTCACGACCTGCACCTCGACGTCCGTGTGCGCGTGGCCATACGCGCGACGGTAATGCTCGAAGAACACCTTGCGGATCGCCGTGACCGGATCGCCCTCGAGCTTGTCCGGCAGCGGGACCGTCAGCTCGCGGTACTGGCCGACATAGCGCATGTCCGCGCTCCGCTGGTAGCGGATCTCGTTCTCCGGCACGCCGGCCTCCGTCAGCATCCGTGCCCCGTCCGCCTGCATCTCCGCGAACACCGCCTCCGCGCGTTCCAGGAAACCGCCGCTCAGCGCGCCGACGAACGACCGTCCGTATTCGAACGAGATCGGCGCGACGAGCATGCCCCACGCGGAGAGGACGCCGGCGGAGGCCGGGCAGATCACTTCGCGCAGCTTCAGGCCCGTCGCGACGGCGTGTGCGTGCATCGGACCCATCCCGCCGAACGCGACGAGCGCGTAGCGGCGCGCGTCGCGGCCGCGCTCGGAGATGTGCACCTTGGCGGCCGCGATCATGTTCGCGTTGACGACCTCGAAGATGCCGCGGACGAGCCGGTCCGGCGCGACATCGAGCTTCGCGGCGAGGCCCTCGACCGCTGAGCGCGCGGCGGCGACGTCGAGCTTCATCGTCCCGCCCAGGAAGTTGTCCGGGTCGAGGTAGCCGAGGAGCAGGTCCGCGTCGGTGACCGTTGGCTCGGTGCCGCCGAGCCCGTAGCAAGCCGGTCCGGGGTCGGCGCCCGCGCTCTCCGGTCCGACCTTCAGCAATCCCATGTCGCCCCGGCGCGCGACGCTTCCGCCGCCGGCGCCGATCTCGATCATCTCGATGACCGGCACCTGCAGCGGCAATCCGCTGCCCTTCTTGAATCGCTTGACCCGGGCGACCTCGAACTCCTTGCCGGCGGTCAGGGTTCCGCCGTCGATGAGCGAGGCCTTCGCGGTGGTCCCGCCCATGTCGAAGGCGATCAGGTTGCCGCGGCCCATCCGCTGGCCCAGCGTCACCGTGGCGAGCGCACCGGCCACCGGGCCGGATTCGATCAGGCGAATTGGGAAGCGGGCCGCCGTGTCGTGCGTGGCGATGCCGCCGCTCGACAGCATCATGTAGAGCGGCCGCGTGTAGCCGCTCGTCGCGAGGTCCGCGTGCAGTCGGAGCAGGTAGCGCTCCGCGATGGGCTGGACGTACGCGTTCGCGACGGTGGTCGACATCCGCGGGTACTCACGGATCTCCGGAGCGACCTCGCTCGACAGCGAGACCGCCACGCCGGGCATCGCCTCGTTGAGGATTGCCCGCGCGCGCTGCTCGTGGTGCGGGTTCACAAAGGAGTGGAGGAAGCACACCGCCACGGCCTCGACGTTCGCCTTCGCGAGCTCACGCGCGATGTCGCGCATGGCCGTTTCGTCGAGCGGGGTCAGCACCTCTCCGGACGGGAAGCAGCGCTCGGGGACCTGGTGCCGCAGCGGCCGCGCGACCAGCGGCTCCGGCCGCTCGAGATGGAGGTCGTAGGTGTCGTAGCGGATCTCGCTGCCGATCTCCAGCACGTCGCGATGCCCATCGGTGGCCACGAGCGCCGTCGCCACGCCCTTGCGCTCGAGCAGCGCGTTGGTGATGAGGGTGGTGCCATGGATGACGACTTCGAGGTCGGCGCCGGTCACGCCGGCGCGGCGCGTCAGCTCGGCGAGCCCATCCCGCACCGCTCGCGCGTGATCGTCCGGGGTCGTGAGGTGCTTGGCGAGCCAGACGTTGCCGGTGGGCACGTGGCAGAGCACGAAGTCCGTGAACGTGCCACCGATATCGATGCCGAGCACATGCTCCGGGCCCGACCCCGTGGTCCGTGTGGGCGCTCTGCGGTCCTCGCGAGCCAGCATCGGTCCTCCGTTTGTTCGGTCGGGGCGGTCGGATCGGCCGAGCTGAGTTTCCGCCGCGGTCACAAGCGCCGCAGCGACTTCGGTCGCACCCTTGTGAAGTCGCGGTCCGTAGGATTCGCCTCGTCACATGACCCTTCGGACGGCCCTCGAGGCGATCGACATGGACGAGACCGTGCGCCTGCTCCAAGCGCTCGTGCGCATCCCGTCACCGGCGGGTGACGAGGGGCGCATCGCCGCGTTCGCGGAGGAGTACGCCGGCGCGCGAGGGCTCGCCGTGCGCAGGGACCCGCACCACAACGTCCTCATCACGCTGGGCGGCGCGGAGCCCGGACCGACGACGCTCTTCCTCGCGCACTTCGACAGCTCCGGCCCGGGCACCATGACGGACCCGTATGAGGCCGCCGTGGCCGACGGAGCGTCGTATGGCAAGAGCGGTCCGGTCGTGCGGGGCCTCGGTGCCGGCGCGCCGACGGCGAGCGGCGCCGCGATGCGCGGGGCCGCGGCCGCGGCGCGGCGGCTCGGGTTCCCGCGGCGGGGGACCGTCCTCGTCGCCATCGTCACGAAAGACAACTACGTCAACCACGACGGGCCCCGCGAGCTGCTCGGCGATCTCGCGATCGAAGTCGACCAGACGATCGCGGGCGAGCCGACCGAGAACCGCATCGTCCTCGGCGCCCGCGGGATCAATCAAATCCAGATCGCTCTGAGCGGCACGCCGACGCACCGGGGACGTCCGGCCGGCGGCGCCAACCCGATCTACGCGCTGATCGAGGTGCTCGACGCGATCGAGCGGCTCGACCTGCCGACCGATCCGATCCTCGGGCCCGCGACCGTCGCCGCGTTCGATATCCGCTGCGATGTCGCCTCGCCACGGACGCCGGGGCGCGTCGCCGTCTCCGTCGACCGGCGGACCCTCCCCGCCGAGCAGGGGACCGCCGCGGTGGACGCGATTCGTCAGGCCGTCGAGCGCGCCGTGGCCGGACGGCCCGGCGTGAGCGTGACGGTCGAGCTCACGCGCGCGCTGCACTCGTGGCGCACGGCGCCGGACAGCCCGATCGTCCGGTATGTCGGACGCGTCGCGCGCGAGGCCCTCGGGCTCGAGCTGGAAACCGCGTTCATCCCGTTCGGCTCGAACGTGGGATACGCGATCGCCGAGCGCGGCTGGCCGGGCATCGCCCTCGGGCCGGGGAACATCGCGGACATCGGGGATCAGGAGCATGTCGCCATCGCATCGGTCGAGCGCGCGACGCGGCTGTACACCGCGCTCATGGCGCACGCGTCACCAGGAGGAAGTGAATGACCACGTACGGGATCGCGATGTTCCCGCAGCCGCCCGCCGACCTCAAGGCACTCTGCGAGCTGGTCGAGTCGGGTCCGTTCGATCAGGTGTGGATACCGGACGAGCGGTTCCATCGCGATCTCGGCGTCGACCTGACGCTCGCCGCGCTCAACACGACGCGCGCGCGGATCGGGTCGTCGGTGACGGATCCCTACGTCCGTCATCCCGCGCTCACCGCGTCGCTCATGGCGACGGTCGACGAGGTGTCCGGTGGCCGCCTCGTCGTCGGGATCGGCGCGGGCGCCAGCGGGTTCAAGCAAATGGGTGTGACCCAGGAGAAGCCCCAGCTCGCGATCCGCGAGATGGTCGCGCTCATGCGCCGCCTCTGGACCGGCGAGAACGTGGATTTCGACGGGAAGACCACGAGCTTCCACGGCTCCCTCGACTACACGCCCGCCCGCCCGGATATCCCGATCTGGATCGCCGGCCGTGGGCCGCACGTGCTCCAGCTCGCCGGAGAGGTCGCCGACGGCGCGATGATCGGGGCGCTCTCCTCCGCGCCGACGCTCGCCTACGCGTTGGGCCGGATCCAGCAGGGGCTCGTGAAAGGCGGTCGGCCCGATCGCCCATTCAAGCGCGCGATCTGGATGCACGTGGCGGTGCACGAGGACGGGGCGCTCGCGCGCGAGGCGGTCCGGATCGTGGTGGCCGGCGCGCTCGTGTCGAGTCTGTCCGTCCTGACCGAGCTCGGCGTCGACCTACCGACGGATCTGCTGGCGCGGCTGCAGGGCGTGCCGTACGGGATCAACGATCCCGAGATGCTGCGCGCGGCCGCCACGATCCCCGATGAGGTGCTTTCGCACTTCAGCGTCGCGGGCAGCCCGGACGAGGTGCGCGCGCGCTTCGCCGAGCTGGCGCATCTCGGGATCGATCACTTCGCCATCCTTCCGTGGCCGTCGGCGGGCCAGACGATGGCCCAGCTCATCGCGGCGATCGCTCGTGTCGTCGGCTAGGACCGCCGCAGCCGCGCATCGAGGCTGTCACGGAGCCCGTCGCCGACGAGGTTAAACGCGAGCACGACGAGCATGATCGCCACACCGGGGACGATGGTCATCTGCGGCGCCTCCCGGATGTACTCCCGCCCGCTCCGGAGCATGAGCCCCCATTCCGACGCCGGCGGCTGTGCGCCGAGGCCGAGGAACGAGAGCCCGGCGACCGACAGGATCGAGCTCGCGAGCGAGATCGTCGTGAAGACGACGATCGGCGGCAGGACATTCGGAAGCACGTGGCGGGCGATGATCCGGCGTGAGCGGGACCCGACGGACACGGCGCCGAGGACGTAGTCCTGGTGCCTCGCCGCGAGGGTGCTCGCGCGCACGAGGCGGGTGAAGCTCGGGATCTGGGAGATGCCGATCGCGATCGCCGCGTTCTGCAGGCTCGGCTCGAGAACCGCCACGATGACGATGGCGAGGATGAACGCCGGGAACGCGAGCATCGCGTCCATCGCGCGCATCGTGATCGCCTCGAGGAGGCCGCCGTAGTAGCCGGCGATCAGCCCGAGGGGCACGCCGATGACGATGCCGATGGAGACCGTGAGCAAGCCCGCCGTGAGGGTGTTGCCCGCTCCGTACATGAGCCGGCTGAGGATGTCTCGCCCCAGCTCGTCCATCCCGAACGGGTGTGCGCTCGACGGTCCCGCGCGCCGAAGCTCGAGGGCCTGGGCCGTCGGATCGTACGGCGCGATGAGCGGCGCGAGGAGCGCGACCAGGACGATGACCGTGACGATCGCGAGCCCGACGAGCGCGCCCCGGTCGGCGCTGAATCGCCGCCAGAACTCGCGCACGGCCGACTTCCGTGGCGGCACGGCGGGGCTACGCGTAGCGGATCCGCGGGTCGAGGACGGCGTAGAGCACATCCACGATCAGGTTCACGATGATGAACGTGGCCGCGATCAGCAGGATGGCGCCCCGGATCATCGGGTAGTCGCGCGCGAAGACCGCGGTCACGACGAGCCGGCCCATCCCCGGCCAGTTGAAGACCGTCTCGGTGATGGCGGCGCCGGACAGCAGCTGGCCGAACTGCAGGCCGACGATCGTCACGACGGGGATGAGCGCGTTCATGAGCGCGTGCCGGACCACGACGACCCATTCGCGGAGGCCCTTCGAACGGGCCGTGCGCACGTAGTCCTCCTGCAGGACCTCGATCATCGACGATCGCGTCAGGCGAAGGACGACCGCGATCGAGAACGTCGACAGCGAGACCGCGGGCAGTATCAGGTGCGCGGGTGTGCCCGTACCCGACGTCGGCAGCCAGCCGAGCTGCACGGCGAAGAAATAGATCAGCAGGAGGCCCGACCAGAAGATCGGCATCGAGATCCCGACGAGCACCGCGATCCTGGTGACCTGGTCGACCCAGCTGCCGCGGCGAATCGCGGTGATGGCGCCGAGCGGCAGCCCGATGGCCAGGGCGATGATCATCGCGACGACGGCGATCTGGAACGTCGCCGGCCAGGCGCGCAGCAGCTCGCCGCCCACCGGCAGGTGCGTCACGAACGAGCGGCCGAGGTCGCCCTGCGCGAGGTTGACGAGGAATAGGACGTACTGCTCGGCCAACGGCCGGTCGAGGCCCATCTGCGTACGCAGCGCCGCGATCGACTCCTGTGTCGCGTCCGGCCCGAGCATGAGCGCCGCGGGATCGCCCGGGGTGAGCGACATCAGCAGGAACACGACGACGCTCACCACGACGAGCAGCGGGATCGAGATCAGGAGCCGGCGGACGACGAACGCGATCATCGGCGGGCGATCGCGATCAACGGGTGCGGCTGCGCGGCCTCGGCGGGCGCGCGGGTCGTGGTCGAGCTCACGCCCGTTCGCCGCAGCATGAGTCGCACATGATAGGAATAGATGGTCGTGCCGGGCCGCCGCCGAGGGGTGCGACTGAAGTCGCTGCGGCCTCGGGGGTCCCCGACGAGACTCAGCCGGAAAATAGGCTTCGCGATACGTGCCGGGTAGGGATGGGTTGCGCGGATCCATGCAGCTGTCACGTTCGCGGGAGGTGACCGCCATGCGCTTCAGTCCGGGTCCTGGGGGCTCTCGCGACCGTCGCGGTGGCCGTCAGCCACGTCGCCTGCAGCGGGTCCTCGCCACGGTGCTCGCGATGCTCATGCTCGCCACGGCCTGTGCCCCGACCGGGACCGCCGCGGCACCGTCCGGATCGGTCGTTCCGAAGACCGGCGGGACGCTGCGGATCGGCACCTCGACCGACGTCCTGACCCTGGACATGGCGAACTACAAGAGCGGCCAGGACTGGTTGATCGGGTCGCTCATCCTCGAGCCGCTCGTGTCCTGGGGCTCCGACGGCGCGCCGCACGCGGCGCTCGCGGAGTCCTGGAGCAAGATCGACGACCTCACCTACCAGTTCAAGCTGCGCAAGGGCGTGAAGTTCACCGACGGCACCGATCTCACGGCGGCCGCGGTGAAACAGCAGTTCGAGCGGGCCGCGCAGGGCCTCTACGGCAAGAGCTACTACTTCATGATCGCGTCGATCGTGGCGGACAACGACACCACCGTCACGTTCAAGCTCAAGTCGCCGTACTCGCCGTTCATCAACAACGTCAGCATCCAGACCGGCGCTCTCCTCAGCCCGGCCGCCGTCACGAAGTACGGCGACAACGTCGGCCGGAACCCCGTGGGCACGGGCCCGTACAAGCTGACCAGCTGGGTCCAGGGCGGGGAGATGGTCCTCGAGCGGAACCCCGACTACTGGGGCACCAAGCCGAAGCTCGACAAGATCATCGTGAAGTTCTTCGCCGACGAGAGCACGCGGATGGCCGCGCTCGAGGCCGGCGAGATCGACGTGGCTCAGAACGCCCCGCCGCAGCGTGCCGCCGAGCTCCGCTCGAGCGCCAAGCTGCAGCTGATCGGCGGTACGGACGCCCGGTCCCTCTACCTCGGATTCACTCACAGCAATCCGATCCTCTCGAAGAAGGACGTGCGTCAGGCGATCATGTCGGTCGTCGACCGCAACGCGCTCGTGCAGAACGTCACCGAGGGCATCACCCGCGTCTCCAGCGGCTTCGTCCCGCCGGAGGTCGTGAAGCTCGACTCCACGCCGCTCAAGCCCGATCTCGCGGGGGCGAAGGCGCTCCTCGCCAAGGCCGGGTACCCGAATGGCTTCTCGATCGAGATCTGGGTGCCGATCGCGCGCTACCTCCGCGGGCAGGAGATCACCCAGGCGCTCCAGCAGCCGCTGAAGTCGATCGGGGTCGATGCGACAATCAAGGCCCTCGACTACGCGGCGTTCGCCGCGGGCGTCGGCCGCCACGAGGCCGGCCTCTATGTCGCCGCATGGGGCTTCACCAGCAATCCGGACTCGACGCTGCGAGCCGCGTTCTACACGAACAGCCCGGGGAACTGGTCGGACTACAAGAACCCGGCGTACGACAAGCTCCTGGACGACGCGGTCGCTCAGAGCTCGTACGACAGCACCGTGAAGCTCTGGACCCAGGCCAACCAGCTGCTCATCGACGACGTCGCGGTCGTGCCGGTCTACTGGAACGCCGCGATCTACGCCGCGTCGAAGAAGGTCCACAACTTCGTGCAGACGCCGCTCTCACTCTGGAATCTGTCGGAGACCTGGATCGAGTGACCCGGGCCTCGCGAATCGCGATTCGAGTCGTCGCAGCCGGGAGCCGTACCGTGGTGGTACGGCTCCCGCGCTGTCGGCAAACGTAGGAAACGAGGGTCCTTGCGATGCGTCCGATCCGGTTCGCGGCTCCAACGACGATCACCGAGGCCGTAGCGGCGCTCGTCGCCCACGGACCCCGGGCGCGGATGCTCGCGGGCGGGACCGATCTCATCGTGCAGGTTCGCGAGGGTCAGCGCGACTGGGACGTCTTCGTGGACGCCAAGCGGATCCCCGAGCTCGGCCAGATCGCCTTCGCCGAGGACGACGCCTTGACCCTCGGTGCCGCGGTTCCCTGCTACCGGATCTACCAGGATCCGCGCATCCAGGCCCGGTATCCCGCGCTCGTCGACGCGGCGCGCATCATCGGAGGCATCGGTATCCAGGGTCGCGCGTCGGTCGGCGGGAATCTCTGCAACTCCGGTCCCGCGGGCGATTCGATCCCGGCCCTCATCGCCCATGACGCGAGCTGCGCCATCGTCGGGCCGGACGGCCGCCGTTCGGTCCCGGTGCACGAGTTCTGCAGCGCTCCCGGCCGCAACGTGCTTCGCCCCGACGAGCTGCTGGTGAGCCTCACCTTCCCGGCCCGCCCATCGCGCTCGGGTGCGGCCTACCTCCGGTTCATTCCGCGCGACGAGATGGACATCGCGGTGGTGGG